>DAIOVK010000397.1:0-3588 GCA_036759045.1 Kapaibacterium sp. (SeqCode)
GGTGCCGAGTCCGGGGACAATGCGAATTAGTCCGTCCTCGCGTTTTATTCGTGGCGACCAACGGAATTCATTAGTGCTAAAAGCAACGCCAGCGAATGCCGGGAAAAAGTATTTACCAATTCTTTTTCCGACTACTTCCTGAATCATAATCCCCATTTCCTCGTGAAAATCAAGCAGCCCACGTTCAGCACGATATCCAATTGGGTCCGGACTAAAAATTGAAGCATAAACTTCGGCAATAGCATCCATTAGTGCTTCCAGCTTTTCTTTTTTTGTTCCCTGATTACCAAGAAACAAACTTTTGTATTTTCCTGCGAAAGCTGTGCCAAGCCGGTCTTCAAGTAGTGATGATGAACGAACTATAATTGGAGAATCACCGAAATCATCTAATGCACGCGATAGCCCGTTAGTTATTTCCGGAGAGAAATGCGAGTTTTTGAATGCCTGCATAATATGCGGGTACTCCTGACGTATGTCGTCTATTGATTTATATTTTTGTTCAATTACATCTTCTAAGTTATTGTAATAAATAAAATTATATGTTCCATCAGAAGGAATAAACCAGGTCTTAGGACTTTTAATGTTTTGAAAAATCGGATTGTCTAAATTCTTTTTAAAAATTTTGAGTGCAAGAATAAGTCCTGAAGTTTTTCCGCCGAGTTTACCATTGCTTTCACTCGGGAAAATCATATTTTGCAGTAATTCAAAGAAATCGTGAACATTAATATAATTTTTTGCAACATCAATGAATTGAAGTTGGTCTGTAAGGAAACGCCGAATTAAAGAAACTCGAATTCCTTTGTTGATTGGAGAAATCAAATCATCAAAGTCAGAGTTCTCCGAAATTGGGTTTATGTAATAGTATTTTCTTATAGAATCAGAAAGTTCGGAAAGAGCAATATTTTGATTTGCCAATGCTTTAAGTAGAAAATGAGACCTTTCTTCATAAATCCACTTTTGTATTAAACCTAATAGTTCTTCATTTGAAAAATAATTTGATGCAATATTATAAATATCAAACCCATAAAAAAACGAATTATCAAGGACCTGCTTTTTTGAAGGACGATTTATTTCATTTGTTATATTAATATCGGTGGTGCTTGCACCTAATTTTTGGAAAAGTTCTTTAGCTTCTTTGATGCCTTTGCAAAAAAGGTGATTTATCATTTTTCGGGACAAAACAGCAAAAAGGTGCTGGTCTGTCATTTTGAGCATCTTTAAAACTTCGTTCCATCTAGGATTATCACTTGACTGACCTAAATCTTCATTTTTCTTAGAGTTTGAATCTTCAAATGAATTTTTTAAGCGTTGGTAAAGAAGATAATTGCTAATTCTCAAGGAAATATTTTTTAATAACTTACGCTCCTCGTCCAAGAAAGGGTCAATAATTTGATTAGGAATTCCTTCTGAATAGAAAACTTCAATAAAACCGACATTTTCTTCCTGAACGCTAATAATTTCTCTTAAAATCCATTGAGTTGGCTGAAATTCATTTTTCTGATATTTTTTATTATAAACACTGATACGAGCATTGCAAAAATCAGGGAATTGCCAGCCAGTTGGAAGGATTTCGACAATAGCACTCATTGCGCGGGCAATTGTGAAATCTCTCCTGTTTAATATTTCTTCTACCTGATAAAGGCAGTTTAATTCCTTTACCCGCTCTTTTAATTCCTGAATCGAATAGTTTTTATTACTGCTCATCTTTTTTTATTTTTTTTAATCAAAACTTTTACTGACAATAGTTGCAGATGCTTGGGCAGAGGGAGTAACCAAAATGTCCTGTATATTCATATGAGCAGGTAACTGGGCGCAAAGCAGTGCAATTAATCCAATGTCCTCTCCGATTAAGGGAGTATAGCCCTTGTAAACATTTTCAGCTCTTTCTTCGTCTCCGTGAAAACGTATTTTAGAAAATTCAGTTTCTACGAGTCCGGGATCAAGATTAGTTACTCTTACGCCAGTGCCGTTCAAATCCATTATCATACTTTTTGATAATGCGCGGACAGCTGATTTTGTTGCACAGTACACGTTTCCATTCGGATAGATCTCACGCCCCGCAAGAGAAGCAATGTTAATTATATGCCCGATTTTTCTTTTTATCATACCTGGCATTACTGCCTTAGAAACGTAAAGCAGTCCTTTAATGTTTGTGTCGATCATTTCTTCCCAGTCGCTTAGTAATCCGTCTTGAATTTTATCTAAACCACGGGCTAAACCAGCATTATTTATTAGAACATCAATTTTTTTCCATTTTGCTGGTATTTTGTTGATTTTTTCTGTTACTTCGTCGTAATTCCTTACGTCGCAATCAATGCAATAAGAATTTGTTCCGAACTCTTTATTTAAAATTTCTGCTAATTCTTCTAATTTGTCTTTTCTTCTTGCTAAAAGGATTAGATTAGCGCCAGCCATTGCGAACACTCCGGCGCAGCCCCTTCCAATTCCAGAAGAAGCACCTGTAATCAATACGTTAACATTTCTTGTCTTTGCCATATCAGAACCTATAATTGTTTTATAAAATATTTATTTTTTCTATTTAAAAGATTGATTATTCCATTTTCACCGACTAAATGAGCAGCTCCAACAATAATAAAATATTTTTCTTTGCTTTTTAAATAATCTTCAATTTTTTCTATCATTTTAAAATTTCTTTCATCATTTAATTTATAATCCATATCGTTACCTCCGAATGAAAAAATCGAATCCTGGGATGTTAATATCTCTTCCAAATACTTTGTGTTTCCATTTTGCCAGGCATACATCAAACTGTCCATAATCTCTATCCCGGGCTTAAATAATTCCAAATCAATAGTGTTTGTATCAACAGAATATACTAAAGAATTCATTAATTCAATTTGGGAATCTGATGTTTCAAGTTCTAATACTCTTTTACCTTCTGCTTTATTTAAAAAATACATATCAACACCATAATCAGGAATATACCCCAATTCTATTAATTTTTTTAATTGCAAAAATATTAAAGAATATCCCAACCTAAACTTATTTATCATTATGCTGGGAATATTACAATATTTAGCTATCTCTTTTAATTTTTCATATCTATAATCTGATAGTTCGTTTTTAACAGTTGAATCACCTGAATACACCATATCTACAGAGTTTGAAGCTGAGGAGGCATTGTTTATATTAACTTCTACTACTAAGTTATCGCTTGCATTGAAAGAATTTTCTATTATTGGATTTAAGGGATACATTTCCTTTTTTCCTATATGAATTGAACCAAGCAGATAAACAGTTGAATTCTCCGATTTTACCTCCCATAAAAAGTTTTTATTATTTGTGCTATCCGACATATCTTCTGAAAAACTGTTAAAAGAAATAAATACTAAAAGCAGTAAAGTTATTTTAATTAATTTTTTAGTCATCTTATTTATTAATATATTATTTCATTACTTTCAAAAAAGATATAAAATAAGAAAAAAAATTATATATTGTATCATTTTTGAGAATTTATTTAAAATATTTGATTGAAATTTGAAAAAAATAGGAAAAATTCCAATTAACATCAATTCATTTTCCACATATTGACTCCACTTTCCCAAGTGGAGTTCATCTTTTACTTTT
>DAIOVK010000398.1:0-3575 GCA_036759045.1 Kapaibacterium sp. (SeqCode)
TAGATTTGACAAGCTTTGGTTTAACTGAAGCAAAAATCACAGTTCAAAGGCAAACATATAATATAATCCCTTGCGGGATAAATTAATTTCGCTGTATAATTTTTCTACAATAATATAATCCCTGCGGGATAAAAGAAGAAAACATATATTCCAAAATGCAATTTAAGAACACCTGCCCCCTCGTAGTTTGCTATTTCGCAGTCTTGTCATTCTGGTGTATGCCAGAATCAATCTTACTTTTAATATGAATGGCCTTAAGCCCTTTTGCTTTTAAGATGGATTCTGACATTCGTCAGAATGACAAATTGCATTATTATATCTATAAAAGCAACTTGGTATTACATCTTCACAAATGCTTTAAATAATTTTTGCCCTTCATACTTTAAAACGCAGAAGTAAACTCCATTTGGAATGTTTTTTAATGAAATCTTTTCATTTTTTATACCAAAAGCTATATTTTCTTTTTTTACTGAAGCAATAGTAATTCCTTTTAAATCAATTATTTCAATTTCATAATAATTTGAATAATCATTTAAAAATTCTATAGAAAGTTCATCAGCGGCAGGATTTGGGTAAATTATGAAATCATTTTGTAAGATTATTTCATTTTTTATTACAGACCAATCTCCCGTAGTGAAGTTCCATACTTCAGTCCAATCTCCGAAATTTGTTCCATCAACAGCACAAACCCGCCAATAATATTTTGTATTAGCTCCCAATACTGTATTAAATACATACTGATATAAAATAGTATCTATCTGAGTAGAAAGAAAATTATTATCAGTAGAAATTTGCAGCTTAAAATGATTTACTCCTCCAGAATAATCCCAGATAAAATTCACTTCAATAGGTAAATTAGTGGTATCATTATCAGGTTTGATTAGTATGGGCTTATCTGTTCCGATACCATTCCAGACAGAGTATAGCTTGGTTTTAGTTGCACTGCTTGTAAAAAAAGCAGTATCTGTATTTCTAATATCAGGAGAATCAGGTTTGTAATAAACTAAAAAGTAATAGGATTCTTCAGCAGGTATTTTAACTGGGAAATCCAATCCATGCACTCTTGTAAAATGAGTGGAATCTTTCCACATAATAGAATAAAGTTCAACATCAACTTTGCTTTCATTCACTATTTCAACGTTCCTTGATTTTTCAACATTAACAGGCACCTGCCCCCAGTTTGCATCTGAAATCCAAAGCATTGGCTCATCAGTTTTGCACTCCAATCCAACAATTGCTTCTTCATAACAGGATAAAACAACAATAATTGAATCTTTAAAAGCATAAGTGGTCAAAAAATCTGGAGTGGCACAAACATCTATTTCTATAGATTCCATTGAATTTAGTAAAACAGGGAAACTGACTAAAGAAACTGAAAAAATAGATGCATTATTTTTTAATTTTAAATCATAAATAATGAGAGGAACAATAGATTTATTAATTAAAGTAAGCTTCTTACATTCAGTATCTTTTAAAGGAACGGCACCAAAATCAATAAAACTTTGCTCAGCAGTAATTTCTTCAGGAATGTATTCATAAAGTTTTTGAAGATTTTTTCCTGAACGGGTATTAGCAGTAACAACAGCTCTGGCAAATTTTTGTGGATTATTAACTAAGAAATTAAACTTAACTGATGGGTCACCCTGTTCAAATTCACTATCTTTGGTAAAAGTACAATTAATACTTTCATCTACTATTATTGAGGAAATGGCTGCGCAATTTTTATCTGATTCTAAATTTTCTGCAAAAAACTCACCATCAATATTTCCACAATTTATATTTTCAATAGTATATATAGAATCAATGCAAAATTCAGCATAGTTAATGCTAAAAGGGTAGCCATAAGCAAAACCGTCTTTATAAGAATCCCAGTTTCCATAAGAATAACCAAAAAATTTAACTCCATTTTCGCTGACAGAAAGATAATGGTCACCGGAAGAAACATGCTGGACTAAATAGCTGTATGGAGTTCCGGCTATTTCACTTATTACAGTTCCAAATTTTGAATTAATTGTTTGATTGTCAAAAAGTATTTTATTATCATCTCCTGTTTTAAAAGTCAAATAAATAAAATTATCCATATTAGGCTGCGAGCGAAACGAAGCAGAACTGCACCATCTTTCAACAGGAGCAAGAGTAATCATCATTCCTTCTCCAGTCATATTTGGATTCTGTGGTTCATTATCTGGTTTTTCTTTTGGAGGAGGTAGAGATGAAACCCAAGATTTTCCATACTGACCAACTAAGACTTTTTTATTGGATTTATAATATGCAGCAAGCTCCTGGTTTAAAATATCGTATCTTTCTCCTTTATTAAGCATCGGGCTAACCTGCATAAGTCCAGAGCCATCTTGGCGCATCTGATATACAAAGGTGCTGTCTTCGGTTGCGATAAACCGAATAATATCTCCTGCATCATCTGCTATAGCATGAGAATAATTTCTACTTAAGTATTTTAATGGAGCTGAAATATATTCGTAGCCCAAGGATTCAATCGGATACATAACTTCAACAAGAACATTACGGACAAAGTCAGCTTTAATACCATACATTTTCGGAGCATACTTCGGGAAACAACCTTTAGTATGCCCGGAAATAACCGAAACCGGTTTTGATGATATAATTTGAGTGCCAGACAAATCTGTTTCCCAATCCTGATTTAGCTCCGGAATTATTTTATTTTTAATAGCAAATGTCTGACCTTTTTGAAGTTTAATGCTTCCATACTGACCGGGCTTAATGCCTTTTTCTGTTTCTACTGTCGGGTAATACTTTATTTGCGTATTATCTTCTGTAGCACAAATAACAATCTGACCGGGTTTATATTCCATTTCTCCGCTATGCATTTTAACATAATCCTGATACATATTTAATGTAAAATATTCTTTCCCAAGCCATTCCGCTGGGATTACTCTAAAAGCTTCTCCAGACCATTTATACGCAATAAAAACACTAACTGATATTGGGTCTTTGGAAAAAATGTGAATACCATAATCATGTGGCTCTTCACTTTCCTTGTTCTCTAAGTTATCGTTAATACTAACAATTGAAAATTCATTTTTGCGAACTGTTACAATTTGTTTCGGAACAGCACCATTTAAAGATTCAATCGTTGCTTTTGTATCGACTTTTGAAGAAAGCCAGATCTGAACAGGGTAAGTCCCCCATCTTATTGGTTCATCTGAACTTTTCATGCAATGAGGCAGTCCGAACCAAAACTCCCTTCCTTCTGTTGCTTCCTGAGAAAATATAAAGCAATAATTTAAAAGAATTAGAATAACAATTAGAAAAAACTTTTTCATAGCATTGCCCTTTTAATAATTTTTATTAAATTTTCTTTTTGCTAATTTTTAGGAATTTTATATAAAAGAAAAAATGGGAATTATAATACTATTTAGCTATTTATTTGTAATTAAGAAAATTACATTTATAATTATATAAATTAAGCAATTTTATACTTAAAGAAAAGAATTATTTTTTAAGGAGAAAACTAAAAAATATCAATCTTAATCCCCTAAATGAATGTCTTTATTTATTAGGGGTTGTCAATGGCTTCTCTACTAAATATTTCAATA
>DAIOVK010000399.1:0-3574 GCA_036759045.1 Kapaibacterium sp. (SeqCode)
CGTTTCATATTTCTTGCCTTTTTATGGTTTTGTTATTTTTAATTCTGTGTCAATTTTCGTAGTGGTCTCCTTGCATGCCACACAACGTTTTTGGGCTTGGCGTTCGTGCGGGATTTCAGGGCACAAAACTGTCAACCCAGCACTAATGTTGATTTGAAAAACTGCACTTGAAATTAAGCACGTCACCCCGCATGACGCTAAACCCATGTTAGCACTCGTTTTTCTCATCCGAGATATTGTTTTAGTCTGTCAATAAGCGAGTTAAATGGGTGTCCATTTTGTCGCCATATTTGCTCTGCTATTTTGACTTTTCTTCTTGTGTCTTCAAAAACAAGGTCAATGTCGCCCGAAGAACTTAATAGTTGTTCAAATGTCTTGTCTTTCTCTACTACGTTGGAAAGAATTGAGCCAATATTAAACTGACTATTCAAGTTTGTTTTAATAAAGTCTGCTGTCGCAAGTTCCCAGTTACTTGGTCTAATTAATACTGACACAACATAATTTCCTTCATTAACTTGTTCCACCGCTTTTCTCGCTTGTGAAACTGCAAGTTTTAAACTCTTGTCCCAATTCGTTGGGGAAAGTGATTTAAGCTCAATAAAGAATGTTTTTGAATTAGTTGGATTTGATATTACAACATCTTGAGAGCCGACTCCTTGATAAGTAATATTATAAGGTAGATTCACTGAATTAAATGCTTCAATGAAAGCTCTTTCTACTGCTTCGCCAATTTTTTTCTTAAATTCAAAATCGTCTTGCTCGTCTTTTAACTGTTGTGCAAGATTTTTTATTTCTTCAATACTTATTGATTTGGCTATTTCAGCTATTTCAGAAAGTTGTGTTAGACTTATGCCTGATTCTGCTAATGCAACCAAGTCATTAAGTTTTTCCTTGTTTGATAATAGTTTTACAATGTTTCCACCAACTTCTGAATCTTCAAGAGATATGTTTACGAAAATTTTGTCCTTTTGTGAGATAAACCAATCGAAATATCTGTCAGCAACAAATTTGTTTTTACTGTCAGAGCACCAATGAATCAATTTTAGAATTGCTCCACTTTTTGTTGAAAATGCATTGTCAATTCTAAGTTTTTCAAGTTCTTCTTTTAGCTTGGTCGCAAGCTCTTCAATTGTTTTTGCAGGCAATTTTAAGCTTCTGAAATAATCGTTAACTATAAATTTGTCCCAATCTTCTGCATTATTGAGTTCAAATAGGATTTTTATCAAATCATCATCTAATGGGTTTTCATTCGTTCCATAAGCAAAAATATCATTTACAAATGCACAGAAATCACCTTTGCGATTTGGAATTATGTTTCCAAATTCTAACAAGGTTTTAAATTCTGAACTTTCTTGAAGTAAAAGTAAATGGTCAAGGAGCCATTTTTCCGAATTTTCAAGTCCTAAGTTTGTAAGTTTATTTGCTGCTTCAATTTTATGGTGAAGTAGTTTAATAAGTTGTCGTTTGGCTGGATTGAAATTGAAATCAGAAATACCATTTATAACAATGGGATGTTTTTCTGATTTAAAAAAGAGTTTAGCCGAATTAAAGAGTTTAGATTGAAACGAATCATTTGAATTGGAGGCTGAGATACTTAATATTTCAAGCAATACAACTTCGGCATTTAATCTATCAATGTAAGTTCTTTGAACCTGACCGTATTGATTCTTTTCTTCATAGTTTAGGATTTTATTTATTTCATCAGAAATATCTTTTACTGTCTTTGAAGCGTGGGAATTGTCAATGGCAATCAAATCCCTGTGAATGAGTATGTCGTTCCAATCTTCATTTTTAAGTGATTTAAAAATTGATATGAACTCGTTCGGTATTTTAGTTTCCTTCTCAATGTAAATGTCATCATTCAAGGATTTAAGTGTCCCCTTAATTGTTGGAATTATTTTATACTCCTTGAAATGCTTAATTAACTCGTTGTCAATTAAGAACTTGTAGACCGAATTGAGCCATTGAACATTGGTTTGCTGACTTCCTTTTAATAAAATTGAATCCAGATTAATTTTTGACTGTATTTCTTCGAGTAAGTCTTCAATTTTATAAAATACCTTTTGACCCCAAGTTTCAATTTCTGATTCTGGCCCAATGTTTTCTTGCCAAGAGCTTAAATAATCCTTCCTACAAACTCTATCTCCACCAAAGTAACTATTTAATATTTCCCAAAATTTCTCATTTTGCTCCTTTGTTCCTGAAAATTTTGGAATTATCGCTTCTTTAACTTTAATTTTATCTGAAGCTGTTTCAACAATTTCCTGTTCAATCAAAAAAAATCTATAGGGTTTTTGAATATTTTCTCTATACCATCGGATTACTTCGGGTTCATTCAATGTACTTGGGATTCTGCTTTGGGCTAGCAGGCTTAAATTTTTGCCATTATTGTTTTTTAACCACTCTACGAAGACTTTGGATTTATTTATTGCGTGAATGAATATTTCTCGATTTACAAGCACACTATTGCTAGCTGTATCTGTTAATAGAACGCTATCTCTTTTATCTGTCGGGAAAAAATTTAATCCATTCAGGATAAAGGGGAAATAAAAATTTTCCGTGCCAACTAAAGGAAAGTCCCGATAAAGTCTTGCTGATTTATCTATTGTTTTGATTTTTTTTCTGTATGGCTTTCAACCGGTATAGCCAAATCTATTTTTTCATCTTTATATTGAATGAAGCACAAATCTTGAGTAATCCCATTGATTGTTTCTTTGATTAAAGGGAAATAAAAATCTTCTTTATTCTTGTTATCATAAAGTTCATAAGTGATTTGACTGCCTGATAATTCGTTTTTTATTATTACTTTCTTAATATCTTCGACAAAAAATAAAGTTTGAGGTAGAGTTGAAGAAAGGTCTTCAATTCCAATTTTAGCAGCTTCTTTTGATTCAAGATTTTCTAATGGGTAAATAAAAACTGTATCTAAATCAGTTTCTTTTCTTTGTGAGTGGTAGTTATGTATTGTAGGAAAGATAGTTTCATCTTCAATCTTTTCTATTTTATCTAATTCTGCTGCAATGAATTTTATTAAATCTTCTGATTTTTCTGCTTTCCTATTAAGCTCAAAATGAAATGCTTTCGGTGAAAGCCCATTTTGTTCTACGATACCTTTAACTGTTACGGTGTCAGATAGTAAATGGGTGCTAATAAAGCCAGTTCCGAATTTCCCAGTTATTCTCCTATTTGTACCGTTTGAAGGCTTACCTGAACTTACTTGCTGAATTAATCCGGTAATATTCTCAACAGTAAAGGGATTGCCATTATGACAAAAAATAAATTCAGAGTCTCTCAGGATTATTTCAATCGTTACGCCACCAAAAATATTGGGAACATCCTTTGCGTTTTGCATTAACTCCCAAATCCATCTTCTTCGTGATTTTGTTCGTTCTTCTCTTACAGCTGATAAGATTTGGATTACCTTGTCAGCAGTCAACTTATAGTTATTGTAGTTTTTACTTCGTTGAACTGATTCTAAATATCCTAGCATAGTCTATATTATGTGTCGTTTTAAAATGAGTGCTAACGGTTCTCGTGTATGAGTAGTGGCGGATTACGGGGCACTTTCCTGTCA
>DAIOVK010000400.1:0-3565 GCA_036759045.1 Kapaibacterium sp. (SeqCode)
GACTAATAACCAGATGTTGACAGCTGACAGCCAAAAACCATAAACTATAAACCAAATGGGGACTGGGGATTGTAATTATCAATTATTAATTATTAATTATTAATGACAGAATAGAAGTTTTAATTTATTTGATTTAGTTTGTGTTATTGGTTATTAGTATAAGAAAATCAAAATACGAATAACGAATTGACATCATACAAAAAAACAGTAGTGTCAGAGAAAAAATTTTGGCTTATAGAAAATAATATAAATAGTTTTTCGTTTATTTGAAAAATTGTGATTTAAATGATAAATATTCAAAAACAGATTGACTATTGGGAAAAAAATGCTGATGAAGATATACAGACCGCAGAGATTTTAATTAATCAAAAGAGGTTTTTGCATGGTATGTTCTTTTGCCATCTTTCGATAGAAAAAATTTTGAAAGCCCATTATGTAAAGAGTAAAGAATCATTTGCTCCCAAAACACATAATTTATTTTATTTATCAGAGCATTCAGGTTTGTTTCTAGAGAATGACACGAATATATTTTTGGGTGTTTTAATGAAATACCAGTTAGAGGGACGTTATCCCGAATATAATCAAAGTAATCCGGATTATGATTTAACTATTGACTATCTTAATAAAACAAAGGAATTATTAAAATGCCTCAAATTGATGTTATTAAAATAATAAAAAAATATATAGAAATTTTAATTCAAAATGGAATTAAAGTTCGTCATGCATTTTTATTCGGTAGTTATTCAACTAATACATCGACTCAAAATAGTGATATTGATGTTATGGTTGTAACAGAACTAGCTTATGATGATAATTTAATCGGAAAAATATGGAGTTTGACGAGCAAAATCAATACTAAAATAGAGCCGTTTGTTGTAAGTATGAATCAATTTAATCAAAGTGAAAATTCTCCTTTGATTCAATTAGTAAAAAATGAAGGCATATTAGTTTGTTAAGAAGCAGTCAGGAAACAGGAGTTGGGGCTGAATTTGAAATGATTAATGATCAATGATAAGTGATTAATAGCTGATAGCTAACAGCCGATAGCCAATAACCATAAACTATAATAAACCAAATGGGGACTGGTGGCTGAAATGAAATATAAACTTTTAAAATAATATATGACGATTAATAGTGAAAATATAAAATCACTAATTGAACAAGGTGAAAATTCATCAATTGAATTTAAAAATGCTTCTGTAAAACCAGATGCTATTGCTAAAGAAATCATAGCTTTTGCAAATACTTCCGGTGGAGTAATTTTGATTGGTATTGAAGACGATAAATCAATATCTGGTATTGATGATAGTAAGAATTGGGAAGAATGGACAATGAATATCATTCGAAATAACATTCATCCTCCTTTGAATATTCAGTTTAATATTTTAAAAATTGAAAATAAAAAAATTGCCGTTATTGAAGTTCCTAAAGGTATAAATAAACCATACCAGGCACTTGATGGTAATTATTATATTAGAATTGGTTCGACGAATAGAATTGCATCAATACAGGAATTGATGCGTCTGTTTCAGGAAAGTGGTATGTTTCATTACGATATGACGAGCGTACCGGGAACATCAGTCAAATCTTTGAACTTAAATATTGTAAGTCAATATTTTAAATATTATGATATTGATTTTGAAAATCAATCACAGGGAGACAGAGTAAAGCTTTTAACAAATACGGATTTACTTGACGAAAACGGAGAAGTTACCGTTGCTGGTTTGTTAGTTTTTGGCATACAACCTGAAAAATATTTATATCAGTCGGGAATTACTTTCGTGCATTACAGGGGAACAGATTTAACCGGCGAATTAATTGATAATAAGCATATTGAAGGTTGTATTGATTTTGTGATTTCAACCGCATTGGCAGCAATAAAAAACAATATTAAAGTTCCAGCTACAATTGTAGGATTAAAACGAGTGGATATTGATGTTGCTTATTCGGATAAGGTTTTTCGTGAACTAATTTCTAATTGTGTTGCACACCGTAATTATTCTATCACTGGCTCAAAAATCAGAATTTTTATGTTCGATAACAGAATTGAATTTATAAGTCCGGGAAAGCTACCAAACACTATAACAATTGAAAAATTAAGTGCAGGTGTTTCGTTCAGACGTAATCAACTGTTAACAAAATTTTTAGTTGCTTTTAGGTTTATTGATACATTTGGACGTGGAATCCCGAATGTAATTGCAGAAGTTAAAAGAAGAAATAAATCTATAATGTTTGAGGAAATTGGTGAAGAATTTAAAGTAACTTTATTTCTTTGATAAATAAACTTTGATAATGAAGGCACAATATCAATATTATATTCTGAACAAAAAAAACAGCAACTTAATCCAGCTTTTCAAGATGCAGGGCAATTTTACTGTATGAAATATAATCTTGGAATGTGTAACCTAAGCGATGGAATAAGCTATTGAGGTGTTCGGATGAGTAATTGAGGCGATGGGATGAGTAATTGAGGCGATTGGATAAGTAATTGAGGTGTTCGGATGAGTAATTGAGGCGATGGAACAAGCTATTGAGGTGTTCGGATGAGTAATTGAGGCGATGAAATGAGCTATTGAGGTGCTTGAATGAGTAATTGAGGTGCTTGAATGAGTAATTGAGGCGATGGAACAAGCTATTGATGAACCTCAATAGCATAAATGAACGCCTCTTTTTCGTTTCTAAGCATCTCAAATTATTATTAAAGACCAAAGCATATAGTTTAATTTAGTAGTTGAATGAATTTTTATAGATTTTATCAATTTTGTTTAACTTTTTTAAAGGATTTATTATGCCAGTAGTAGTTGATAATGTTTTCTCCCGCGATACCTACGGTATGCGTGCTGAACGACTTATTGCCATTCAGGGAAATTTTGCCTCAATTCAAACTGAACTTCAAGCTCCTGCTCATATTGCAACCTGGGCAGTTAATTGTGCTGATATTTATAACGATTTACTTGCCACATCCGAATTGGAATTAAACGAAAGCGAGGGGGCAACTGCAATTGTTGCCGAAAAAGAAGCATTGATGGACGAAGAATATCAAAACGTAAGAACAATGGGCATTGCAATTTACACTGACCAAACTGTTTATCTCGAAGATTATGGTTTTGATAAGGTTTATCCTTCCCGCCGCGAAGACAAATTCCGAAGAATTGATACCGTATTAAAAGCATTCAAAAGGCACTCAGAAGCGGGTGTAACTCCAATTTTGCCAACAGCGATTATCACTCGTTTGACAAATGCAAGAAACGATTATATGGATGCCCTTGCAAATCAGGACAAAGAGAGGTCAGATGCCAGACATTCAGTAACGGCAGCGTCTGAGCGTTTTGTTTCCGATACGAAAATTCTAAACGAACTGAAAGCTTGGTGGTTTGCAATGCTTGGTAAAGATGATGGCAGGGTCTCGCTTGTTGGTATGGTAAATCCTTCAACTGGCAGTGCAGGTGGAAATTTGGCAGCTCCTTCAAATTTCTTTTTCGATTTTATCGGGCTTACTTTTTGGTGGGATGTCGTTCCCAAGGCAACAAGCTATCAGTTAGAACGGCTCGAAGGCGAAGAATAC
>DAIOVK010000401.1:0-3548 GCA_036759045.1 Kapaibacterium sp. (SeqCode)
TAATGATTAAGTGTGTTATTAGGAAATATAACTCTTTTAATATTAAGAGAAGAATCGAATTCTACAATTGTTGCTGTATTATAAATTGTTTTATTGCCATCTTTTAAAAGAACTGGCAAATAAATATGAGCAGAAGAACTTATTGTATTGTCATTATTATATATAACATTTATATACTCATTTCTTATCATTTTAAGATTTCCATTTTCTTCTTCAATAGTTAAATATCTTAAGGGGTATCTTGGTATTTTATTATAAGGATTTGCAGGTGGAATTCGATTAGTATTCTTTATTGAATCTGATAAATATAAACCAGCATTTTTAAAAATTTCAATTTTACCTTTTTTATAATTGTAAACAGCTATAATTTGTTTCATACCAGAAGTCAATACAACTTTACTTGCACTATAATTAATATCACACCCTTCAATTTCAGATAATATAACATTTTCATTTTCTTCTAATATGACTGATTCGGCTTTGGTTAAGTGGTGAGATTCAATAGATTGTTTATATTCTTCTCCATTAGACTCAAATGCGAACATTATTATAAACAATAATGCAGCAACAAAGACTTTTTTCATATAAGTCTCCTTATTTGTTATTAAAAAAGAACTGATTTAAAATATTAGAACTTTTACCGCTAACAAAATAGCAAAATTGCACTTAGCGGCTCGTGTAATATTCCTATTTTGCAAAAGTCTGTTTCTAATTTAATAATAATTATTTATATATGCAAGAAAAATATATTCCAATATTCATTTTGGTTAAACTGCAAAAAGAACCGAAAATTTTATTATATTTGAGTTTATAAAAAAAACAAAATATAAGTTAAATAGGATAGAATTATAAAAAAATAAATTATTTAAGGAGTTAGAATGAAAAAGATGCTTTTTTATATTGCATTGTTACTCTCGTTGAGTTTTAATGTATGGTCACAACAAAACCAACAACAAGCAGTAATTTTAAAACCGGTTTTCGTTTTAGAAGATGTAAATTTTGCTGTAAATGTCTTGAATTCAATTGAAATTACTGGAACAGAGGTTGAAGTGTTTTTAAATTGCAAAAACACATTAATTTCATATATACAATCTGCTCAAAAGCGCAATAAAACTGCAAAAGATACTATTCATTGCGAGTTAGCACTAACAACAGCACAAAGCATCGCTAATTTCTTAGACAGAGCAAAATTTTCAGCTTCACAAGCAGAACAATTCAAACGATTTATTGATGCTTTGGTTGAGTCAACAAAAAATTATAAATCCAATTAAAAGTAAGGAAATAAAATGCAAACAAGAATAGAACGTGATACAATGGGAGAAATTGAAGTTCCAGTTAATGTATATTGGGGCGCTCAATCCGAAAGGTCTCTTCTCCATTTCAATATTGGTATCGAAAAAATGCCTCGTGAAATTATTCGTGCTATGGGAATACTCAAAAAAGCTGCTGCTCTCGCTAACACTGAACTTGGTGTTTTAACAAAAGAAAAATGCGATTTGATTGTTAAAGCAACTGAGGAGGTAATAGAAGGAAAACTTGATGAGCATTTCCCGCTTTCTATATGGCAAACCGGCTCTGGCACACAATCCAATATGAATACAAATGAAGTTATTTCAAACCGTGCCATAGAAATGGCTGGAGGAGAAATAGGAACAAAACGGCCTATCCATCCAAATGATGATGTAAATAAATCGCAAAGTTCAAATGATACTTTCCCAACAGCAATGCACATCGCTGCTGCAGAAGAACTTAACCATCGCCTGCTTCCAGCATTAACTACTCTAAGAAATACTTTGTTTGAAAAATCTGAAGAATTTCAAAGTATTATAAAAGTTGGAAGAACCCATCTTATGGACGCTGTCCCACTTACTCTTGGACAGGAATTTTCCGGATACGTCCAGCAACTCGACAATTGCATAATAAGGATAAAGCAGGTATTATCAGGAATATATGATTTAGCTCTTGGTGGAACGGCTGTAGGCACTGGTTTAAATACCCATCCGGAATTTGCAGAAAAAGCAATAAAAATCATTTCTGAAATCACCGGACTTCCTTTCAAAGACGCTCCAAATAAATTTGAAGCATTGGCTTCTCACGATTCTCTTGTTTATGCTCACGGAGCTTTGAAATCAGTTGCCACTGCTTATATGAAAATAGCAAATGATATACGCTGGCTTGCTTCAGGTCCACGCTGCGGAATTGGCGAACTTTTTATCCCGGAAAATGAACCCGGCTCCTCTATTATGCCCGGAAAGGTTAATCCAACTCAATCTGAAGCAATGACAATGGTAGCAGCACAAGTCCTCGGAAATGATGTTACTATAAATATCGCTGGTGCATCTGGTAATTTTGAGCTAAATGTATTTAAACCAGTTTTAATTTATAATTTTCTCCAAAGTGTGCGACTGCTTTCAGATACTGCAATTATGTTCAATGAACATTGTGCTGTCGGAATCAAGCCGATTGAGCATAGAATTGAATATTATTTGCATAATACATTGATGCTTGTTACAGCTCTCAATCCCCATATTGGATATGACAACGCTGCAAGAATCGCCAAATATGCTCACCGTTATCATAAACGACTTAAAGAAGCTGCTATCGAACTTGGGATTTTAAGCGCAGAGCAATTTGATGAATTAGTTCGTCCCGAAAAAATGTTAGGACCAGCTCTGTAAGAGTATTTTGTAGAGACACAGCATGCTGTGTCGCTACAAAGAAAATTTTTTTTGCAGTGCTTTAGTCTTATGATGAAACTATAAAATTAAATCATCTCTATTAAAATAAAAGACTTCCTTTATCAGTGGGTTACCAATGACATCTTTTCTTTTGTCTGTCATTCAGAACCCCCTTAGAAAAATGAGAATTTTTTTTAAATGGAGATGACAAACTAATGCTTCATTCTGACGAATATCTAAAAAGCAAGATGGATTCTGGCATACGCCAGAATGACAAGTAAAGATGTCATTGGTAACGAAGTGAAGAATCCAGAAAAGTATTTTTGAAACCACTATTCTCCGGATCCTTCGCTGCGCTCAGAATGACGCTTTTTGTGATGTTATCCATTTATATAAAGCACTTGCTTTATCAGTGGGTTCTAAATGACAAACAAAATTAAGTATTTTGTATTTCCATTAAATAAAAATCAAATTTTTGCTTCTGAATGTTTCTTTATATGTGGTTATTGATTATTTTTGTAAAAAAAGAAAGGATTACAATGAATATAATAACTTTAGAAGCAGGTCCCTTAGCAACAAGGTGCTATATTGTTCATGCTGATAATTCTAATAAATCAATAATTATTGATGCACCCTTGGATAGCACCGATAAATTTATGTATCACATTAAGAAAAATAATTTAGATGTCAAAATGATTCTATTGACACATTCTCATTGGGACCATTCTGCCGATGCACCAAAATTGAGAGAAATAACTGATGCAGCAATATTTGTTAATAAATTAGATGAATACAGGTTGCTCGAACCGAATGAAAATTCAATAGTGCCATTGGACTTTGAATTAACACCATTTAAACCAGATTTCTATT
>DAIOVK010000402.1:0-3540 GCA_036759045.1 Kapaibacterium sp. (SeqCode)
GATTACCCAAATGCCATTAGTTAAATAGGCACCTGTTGTATTGCTGCTGCCAGTAGCATAAGTAACAGCATTTGCAATATATTCGAGACCAGTAGCTTGTCTCCAGAGACGATACTGGATTATTTCACCTGCGACCAAACCATCAACAACAGTTGTCTGGTCGTCATCGCCCCATACAGTTAATCCATTGGCTAATTGGGGGGGTTGGTTAACTTCCCAAAGAACTGCACCAACGCAAAACAGATTATTCGTGCCAAAACCACCAATCCAATCGCCATTAGCAATTGCTACGCCATTGAATGTTGGGGTATTAGCATAAGGTAATATTACACTACCGCTATTTGCGGTAATAGAAGTCCATGTCCATGGAGCTTGTTGAGCATCTGCCTGTGCAAAAACAAACAGTAATGCTATACTTAATGCTGCGATTCGTAAGTAACGCATATTTAAACACCTCATAATAGTGAGAAAAAGTTAATTATAATTATTATTTTTATTTACATTATCTACTTATTAATAATTTTTAACCTTACACTTTTTGTAAAAATATTCATTTTTTTCCAAAAATACAAATATATTTTATCTTTTTATTGATTTCCTTACTATTAATCAAAATCAAATATATAAAATATTTTTAAAGAAAAAAAAATAAAATTATAAATTAAAAAAAATTAATATTTCATTTAATTCTCGGGATAATAGAAATCAACAGAACTTGTTATATATATGTAATACCCTCTTCCTATAGTCAAATTTCCAATTCCTTCTAAATTATATAAAGGATAATAAATATTCCCTTCATTATCTTTAATCATTTTAATAAAATTATTAATAGAAGCAAAAGCAAGAGCAATGCTCATATCGCTGCTTCTAATATATGGAATCCAGTTCCAACCTTCTTCTAAATGTAATAAATGCTCTTCGGGTACAATCCTTTTACCAATAATTGAAAGTGCAACAGGTTCGTTAAGAAAGACCTGATATGCTTCTTCACTTTTCCAGATACTAAATTCATTTATGATTTCACTTGGCTTATATATTAAGCCCTCAGAATTTTTTACAACTAAATAATTTCCTCTGATTGGAAAAAAAACTGCACTGATAGCTTCATTTCTTGGAATGATATTACTCGAAATTGTATTCCAGCCACTTTGTAAATATAATGATAACGTATCAAACTCTTGTGTATTGTTATAAAATTTGGCAACAAAGCCATCAAATGAAGAATTCGAAAGTTCAGGTTGATTGGAATAATTAAAAGATATTCCATCAGTACTTTGTGTATTTCCTACTATAGTAAAGTAGTTATAAACATCATTAGTGGCTGAATAAACATATTCATCTTGTTCTCCACCGTAATAAGTTCCCCAAATACGTTCTCCCGCAGAATCTAATTTAGCGATAAAACCATCAGTATTATAACCATATCCGGCTAAATTTTCCTGATGGACAGATGGAGTAGAAATATTATTCTGACTTAATGTAAAGCCACTAATCAACACCTCATCATTTATATTATTACAAACAGAGTAGATAACATCGTAGTCGTTTCCACCGTAATAAGTTCCCCAAAGGCGTCCGCCATTATTATTAAATTTTGCAACGAAACCATCATCAAATCCGGCAAATTCGTTTTGGAAAGCATCAGTAGAAGCAATCCCAATTTCGCTGTTAGTATAGCCGGCAATCAAAATATTATTTAAATTATCAACTTTTACTGAGTAACAGGCATCATCTAATTCACCACCGTAATATGTTGACCAAATCCTATTTCCGTTAGAATTAAATTTAGCTAAAAAGCCATCTGAAAAACCGCCAAATTCTTCCTGAAAAGAGTATTCAGAAGCAATATTCATATAACTGTTGGTTTGCCCGGCAAGAAAAATATTATTGGAAGAATCAGTTGATATAGAAAGTCCGGTATCGTAGTCTTCAAAACCGAAGTAGGAAGACCAATAGAGCTGTCCAATTGAGTTAAATTTAGCAACGAAAGCATCGCCGTAACCTTGATAAGATGATAAGAAAGAACCGGGAGTAGCAATTGAATCTGTACTGGCAGTATATCCAATAATAATAAGATTATTTAAATTATCACAGGTAATAGCGTTTGAGCAATCATAATCCGAGCCACCAAAATAAGTACCCCATAAGAATTCACCATCAGAAGAAAACTTAGCAATAAAAGCATCACCATAACCACCATTATTGTTACCCTGCCAAGTTCCATCAGTCGCAATCCCTGTTTCGCTCATTGTATAGCCAGTAATAATAATGTTGTTATTGGAATCACAAGCTATACCATAAGCGGAATCGTGATTTTCGCCGCCGAAATATGTTGACCAAACTAATTGGGCATTCTTATCAAATTTTCTAATAAAAGCATCAATAAAACCATTTATTTCGCCCTGATAGGCGCCTTGAGTGGCAATATTATCAATGCTTAATGTTTCCCCAGCTGTATAAATATTCCCGCTCTCGTCACTTATAACGCCATAAGCATTATCCATATCACTGCCACCAAGATAAGTGCCCCAGTATATCTGAGGGTCTATTACCAAATAACTACTTTTATCATAATTTCTAATTACAAAGCCGTAAGTATTTTGGTCAATTCTTTTAAAATGCCCGTTAACCTGTTTTTTATTTTCAGTTATAAGATTATCAGTTGTGTATGCTTCAGGAATTTCTTCTATTATTGAGCCAAGAGAAGTATTAAAATTTAAAGTTTTATCTTCTTTATTTAAAGTAATATCGTCTGTTCCATTTACTTTAAAAATTATATCGTTTGGATTTCCACCCGGATTTACAATGAAATCATATTTTGGCTTACCTTCATTATTAAAATAAAACTTTAAATCAATATTATTATAAATATTTTCATAAATAATCTCAGTATATTTGGGCAATCTGCTATAGTTATGGTTTGAAATAGAATATACTATTTCATCAGGATAATTGTTAGTATTATTATTTAATACATTAGGAATGTTTGCGCCAACTAATTCGATATCCACTCTTGCAAACTGGATTTTTTTTGAAATAAAGCTATTATTTTTAAGTGGCTTTTCTGAATAATATTTATTGCGAACTTTCTTAAAATCAAAGTTATTATCTTTTTCACTGATTACATTATAAAGTTCATAGCTAATACCATTTTCCTTTAGTTGGAGTTTAAAATTATTTGATGAAAAATAGTAAAGAACCTCATCATTATAAATATTATTCTGATTTTTTAGTTGTCCGATATTTTGTGAATAAAAATTGGGATATACATTAAACTGTATGAATGTAAATATAAATATTATTGCAATAAGATATTTATGATATTTGAACATAATAAAACACCAAAAAAATAAAAAAATAATAACAAAGTTAAAAAAAAGCTAAAAAAAAACCAAAAAACTCCGATTAATTGTGCATTTTTTTTAAATAATTCACCTTAAGAATCCCCTCCTCTTGAGAGTAATGGCACTTGAATAAGTGAATTAATATAGACTTGACTACATAAATTATTTGTAATATTCTTGTCATTCCGAGCGC
>DAIOVK010000403.1:0-3505 GCA_036759045.1 Kapaibacterium sp. (SeqCode)
ACTATGAAGCATTTGGGCTTGCCCAAATGTTTTACAAGTGAGCAAGCTCACTTGCATTTGTAAGATTTATTCTGGCATACGCCAGAATAACAAGCAGGGACCTCATTGGTAAACTAAGTTAGGAATCTCAAATGTATGGAAATACTTACTTATGAGATTCCTCGCTGCTCTCGGAATTTAAATAAAATTTCTAACAACTTTCATTAATATGTTTCGTTTCAAATAGGAAATGAAATAATCAATAATGTTATAATATTAACGTGTAAAAAAAAAGCCGTTGATTTAAATTCAACGGCTTCTTTAAATAAGAAATAATTATTATCTTTTTTTATCATCATCAACGAAAGCACCTTTTAATGCTTTAGTAATCTTTTGACCAATTTCTTCGCCTACAATGCGTTTGATATTATCTTCGCTCTTCATATAATCAGCAATTGCATGTTCGACTCTTGCTTTAACCATTTCTTCAGTTTTTCCTACGAGAGCATTAGCAAGAATTCTAATGTCATGCTGTTGGACGCGTAATGCTTCGAGCTGGCTGCGGTTGGCATCTTCCATTTTCTTAAGCATTCTGTCCATACGTTCTTCTTCTTCAGTAAAGATAAGAGTTACCGCAAGTAAAGAAAGCATAGAAAACTCAAGGAAAATCGCAAGTAAAATAAATGAAGGACGTGTTGCAGGGATAAATTTAAGACCACGGATACCTACAGCAACAATCAGGAATGCAGCACCACCATAAGCAAGACCAGTTACGTTATTTGAATACTTCTCTGTAAAGTGGTGAGTCATATAAAGTGTCATACCTTTAAGTATTAGGAAGTGATTTCTTCTCCAAAGTAAACCGTCTTTTGTATCTTCAATTTCTTTAACAAGGAAATCTGAGAAGAATTCTTTAATTCTACCATAAATAACATTATTTCTGAATTTGACTATATCAACATTTTCGTCAAAAATATCATCGAAATTAAGAGCATTCTTTGATGAAGCAAGTTCTTCTGTAGTAGTTCTATCCCAAACAATACGGAAAGACCTTTCTACATCGTTTGGTTCTTTTTCAGAAAGTAAATGGTCTGGCATAGTTAATAAATCGACTATTTCATCAGTAAAGCCAGTTTGCAGACGTATTTTAGTTTTTGTATTTTCAATTTGTCTGTCAAATAGCATTGCTATTAAGCCAATTCCGGGCGGTAATATCAAAGTAACTAACATTGCAAGGACTATAGCAAGAACTAATGCTAATATCCAGAAACCAATCCAAGGCTCAAGGTAAATTGGATTTTCTCCTAATACCTCAGATTTTGCATAGAACTCAGTAGATTTTTTTACATAGCCGTGAGTGTCCATATTTCTTTCTTGGAAAGTAAAATCGAATATATATTCACGGTTAATATATTCTTTTAGCTGAACGCCATCAAGACTTTTAAGGCCACTTAACTCTGCAGCTTTCTCTTGTGTTGATGATACCCAAACCAAGCCGGGCAACTTTACGAAAGCCATTTTTTCTAATTTTTCTCCACTGGGTTGGAAAAGAGGAACTACGAATTGGGCTACTCCCCAGGGGATAAAAGTATATAATAGAAAGAAGAAAAACGCTATCACTAATACAGCAAATAAAAAGATGTGTTGAAATTGAATCTTTGTATTTCTTTTTGATTCTGGATTATTTGGTGATTTTGCCATTGTTATTATTCCTTTAGTTATTTTTATTCAAAATCTTATTTTCAATTTTAAATTAATGATTATAAAAATACAACTAATTATTAAAATGATATTTTTATAAAATATGAAATTACTTAATATTTCTTACAAAAAAAATAAAAAAATATTTTTTTTTATTCTTTTTTGATATTTATTCATTATTCTATGTCAATGTTTAGTAAATATATGCTCTATTCTACTTTTTCTATATTCAAATATCTTTTCTAATTTTCGCCTTACCATTAATGAATGCACTATCTTACCTATAAATGAAAACCGTAATGAATAATAAACTATATCTTTCATTTGTATTCCATTTCCATTATTTTTAAAATAATGTTCGTGATGCCAGAATTTATAAGGACCAAATCTCTGTTCATCAACAAAATAATTAGGTTCTTTCATAAATGTTATTTCAGAAATCCATTTCATCGGAATATTCATTATTGGATTTACTGTATATTCAATTATTAAACCTTCATACATTCTGTCAGGTAGTTCACTTTTAATATTAAAATGTAAATTTTCCGGTGTTATTAACGGAAGATTTTTAGGATTTGAAAAAAAATCCCAGCATTGCTCCAATGAAGTATGGATTAAAGTCTCATCTTCCAATTTATATAGTTTCATCTATGTATTTAAATTATTAAATTTAAATCTTTTAAAAAAATATTTATTTTCTAATATTGAAATTAAAAAAATTAAATGATAAAAAAATGAAATTTTGACATTTTCTTTTATTTTTAATAATTTTATTGAGGTAGTGCTTTCCAAAATGAATAATATATCTTAATCTTCTCATCCCGAGGTGAATTAAACGAAGATGTTTACTTTTGGAGAAAATGAACTTTTTAGTCATCGGACATCTGCCAGATGTCCGATGACTTCAGTCAACATATAAATATATTATAATTATATGTTATACATATAGTTACGTGCTAAAAACGTAAAAGTGGTTCATTATTAGTGCAGCGAAAAATCTCACAAACTCATGTTTCTACTGTACTTGAGATTCCTCACTTCGTTACCAATGATATCTTTGCTTGTCATTCTGGCGTATGTCAGAATCCATCTTACTTTTTGGTTATTTCTAAAAATACTAATGACTAATAACTAATGACCTATAAAAACTATTTTAAAGATGGATTCTAACATCCGTCAGAATGACGCTTAAAGTTATACTATTACTCCCCAAAATCTTGTTTTTTTAGCAAGATTTTAACTATTACTTTTCAATATCAATAATTTACTTTTCCACATTCACAATTCCATCATATGATTTTAATAAGTTAAGTTGAAGCACTATTTTCATATTAACACAAGTACCATTCCCCTCTTGAGAGGGGCAGGGGTGTGTTCTTGTTTTTTATAAAGAATTAATTCTGTTTTGAGCGATGATTTTTATTATAAAAATGAATTTTTTTTGAAAGATATCTTAATAAATGAATCACCTAAATCATTGTTCATACCATTACATCATCAAACCAAATATCAAATTGAAAAAGGAAAAAGAACACACCCCTGCCCCTCTCAAGAGGGGAATGCACAAGATATGTTACTTGTTAACTCTTTACATTTTTCTTAATTTTGTTTGTAGCTTTTAGCTACGTTATGTCATCTCTATTTAAATAAAGGTCATACTTCATTTTGGGGTTCGGAATGATATATAATATTGCTATTATTGTTAACGGTTTGGTATAAAAAAAACTACACCTTTCGATGTAGTTTTCAAATAATTGTAGTTATAATAACTAATTCTTTATTTCCCAGTAAATATCTTCACGTAATTTTTCAATCCATTTTTTAA
>DAIOVK010000404.1:0-3504 GCA_036759045.1 Kapaibacterium sp. (SeqCode)
TCTATATTTATTAAAAAATTAAATAAAGTATTACGTAAATTTGGGAGAGTTAGAGTTTAAATAAAGGTATTCCTTTATCTGGGGGTTCAGAATGACCATAAAAAATTAAATCATCTCCATTTAAATGAAGCATTTGCTTTATAATTGGGTTCAGATTAACAATCTTTTTATAACCGAGCTAATCATTTTTCCCTACAATCCATTGTCTTTCTTTTGCTTTAGCAACTGCCTCAGCTGTATTGCTTACTTCTAATTTTTTTATAATATTTTGGCGGTGGGTATTTATTGTATTTATGCTAATAAACAATTTGTCAGAAATCATTTTGCTCGAATAGCCCTGCGAAATCAAATCCAAAATCTCTATTTCCCTGTTGCTAATCGGTGCTTTATTTATTTTTAATTCTTCTTCATCAATAAAATAAAAAAATTCGCCCGTAGTATTATTAATCAGTTTGGCACGATGAGGATGTGTAACGTCCTGGTCGGGCGACATTGTAATAATGCAAAGGACGAGCCAAGCATTGCCGTGCCTGTCTATTTCAACGACTTTATAATGCTTGATTACACGAACATACTCATCTTTTTTATTTCTTATTCTAAAATCAGAAACTAAAGTGTGATTCATCATTTCTTCTCTTTTTGTGCTAAATCCCATTCGGGTAAAGTAATTGCCGACTCTAAACATTGATAACATATCGTCTGGATGTATTCTTTCATCATAGTTGATTTCATTTTCAATCATTAAATCATCTGCACTAAAACCGAGCATTGCACCGAATTTGGGTGAAAAAAAGATATGCTTTTTCTTAAATAAATCAAAGATTTCATAAGAGCTACTCTCAATTTCATTCAAATAAGAAAGCAAAGAACGATATTTTTCTAAGATTGAATAGTCGAGGTCTTTTTCAATAAACTTCTGACTTTCAAGCAGTTCATTGTATTCCTGTGTTTCTTTTTCTAATTCAGTTTGCAATTTTTCTCCAAATTTTACTGATTTTTCAGTATTGTATGCCCAAAAATATAATAATAATTTTGAAAATAAAAATTATTTATTTCATTATGGAGTTTTATGCTAAAGTACATTGTTTTTCTTACTTCGTTAATAATTCTTTCAAATATATTGGCTGCACAGGAAGAAATGAAAGGAACTGTTGCTGGTATTGTTATGGACAAAGAAACAAAGAAAGCACTAACAGGTGCGACGATTAGGGTGCTTAATACTAATTTAGGTGCGATTGCCGATTACAAAGGAGAATTTATAATAAATGAAATTCCGATTGGCAGGTATCAGATTCAGGCAAGTTTTCTGGGTTATGAAACGGCAATTTTAACTGATGTGGTGGTTGTAACCAAGCGTTTCACTAATTTAACTTTCGAGTTGAAAATGAGTTATATAAGCGTTGATGAAATTGTTGTGAGTGCAAAAGAAAACGGCAATTTAATTGAAATTAGCACAATAAGTAAATCTGAAATAACCAATCAGGAAGTGCGAAACACGGCAGGAGTAAGTGATTTGTTTAGACGACTTCAATACTTGCCCGGAGTGAGTGCAGCAGGCGACCAGTCTTCTTCGCCTATTATCCGTGGTGGTAATCCGGACGAAAATCTTACTTTAATTGAAAACATTGAAGTTACAAGTCCATACCACTTTTCTTCTATGAATTCTGAAATGGCTGGCAGCTTTAGTATATTAGACCCAAAACTTATTGATAAAGTTAATATTTCAACAGGCGGCTTCAGTTCTCAATTTGGCGATAAGCTTTCTTCTGTTATTCAAATCAATTTAATGAAACCAAATAAAAACCAGTATGAAGGAGATATTGCTCTTGATTTTTCGGGTATTGGTGGATATTTGACTGGTCCTATTAGCAGTGATTTTTCATTTCTTTTTGCTGCGAGAAGAGGTATTTTGGAATATATGATGAAAATGATGGATGAAAAATTTATTCCTACAACAAATGATTTTCATTTGAAATGCAATTATGACATTTCAGAAAACCATTCAATTTCATTTTATGGACTTTATGCCCAGGACGAAATTTCTGGCTCACACGCTGATGAAATATACGGCGATAGAGATATTTACTCACTAATTTCAAAAGAACAGGCAACTTTCGGCGTTAACTGGAACTGGCTAATATGTGAAAACAGTTACTTGCTCACTACTCCATATTTTAATTACAGCAATTGGGAACTTATAAACGGTCCTGAATGGAACAAAGAAAAACAGGGGCAAATCAATTTTGAAAAGTATGCAGGACTCAAAACAGAATATTTCCTTCGCTTAAATAATTTGCACAGAATTACCCTTGGTGCTGAATATCGCTTAATTTTTCCGGAATACAGCCAATTTGACGGGCTGGATACTACAATTGATGGAAAAATTTCTGAAGTATACAACATTAATTTTGAACCAAAATCTTCTTCTAAAATCTCTACATTTATTCAATATGCTCTTTCTCCTTTCAACTGGTTCGATTTTCAAACAGGTTTGCGTGCCGATTATTTTGCCTTTATTAATAGAATTGTAGTTAGTCCAAGAGTAGCAATGAGTTTTAAGCTATTGGAAAATCTTTCTTTAAACCTTTCATCTGGCTTATTTTATCAATTTCCGGAATACTACAGAATTTTCATAGCTAATGAAAATAAATCTCTTTTACCACAAAAAGCTTTGCATTACGTAGCTGGAATAGAAACGGCTCTTCCTTTCGGTTTTCAAACAAAAATTGAGGGATTTTACAAAGATTATTCTAATCTTTCGGTTGCTCCTAACGATACAAGTAAAATATTAAAAAGCACTGGAACCGGCTATGTTTATGGAACTGAAATCAGTTTTTCAAAGAGAATGACTGATCATTTCTATATGAATTTGAATTATACTTACTCTGTTTCCAAAAGAAGAGACGAGAACGGAAAAGCTCTTTATAACTCCAATTATGATAAAACTCATCAGTTAAATTTGATTTGTAATTATAAAATAAGTGATTGGTGGGAGCTTAGTTTCACAGCGAGCTATGCTACCGGAATGCCATATACTCCATTGGATTTGACAACAAGGAGGTATGAAAATGGAGTTTGGTATGTGGACAAGGCAGAAAAAAACAGTGGGCGTTACCCAGAATATTTTAGAGTTGATGCCCGAATTGACAGAAGATTTGTTTTTCAAAACTGGAACTTACGTTTATATTTTGAAATATGGAATTTGACAAATCATAATAATATTTTTGAGTATAATTATCATAATAATTTTACAGAAAAAAAGAGCGAATGCCTTTTTCCGTTTATGCCAATGATTGGAGTAGCAGCGGAGTTGTAATACAAAGTTACATTCAAAGATACAATTAAAGTGTCATTCTGAACCCTCTATAAAGTAAGACCTTTATTTAAATAGTGATGATAAAATTTTATCCTGTCATTCCGAACTCCAAAATGAAGTAAGACCTTTATTTAAATGGAGATGACATAACTAAATGTGTCATTCTGACGAATGTCAGAATCTATCTT
>DAIOVK010000405.1:0-3488 GCA_036759045.1 Kapaibacterium sp. (SeqCode)
GCAGTCCTTATCTCGTATCCTTCAAATTTTAAAATTGTTGCTGTCGTTTCTAATATAAATTCTGCGTCATCTATAACTAATATTTTCTTCATTTCATTTTAAGTAATTTAAATTCTCTCAATTAACAAATATAAGAAAAAATAATTTAATTCCAATATTCTGATTATTTATTAATAATATTTTCAATTTGTTTTTGAGCTTGAAGCACTGCTTCATAGCTGGATTTTTTAGAAAGTAAAACTTCAACAACCGCATTTTCAATAATTTCTTCAATATCCAACCATTTTGGCTCGACTGGAGTCATTTTTGCATAATTTAACTGCTCTGCAAAAATTTTTTTTAACTTTATAGTGTCATACATCGGGTTGTTATAAAAATCTTTATCAGCTGGAAAGCCAGCTTCACGGACTTTTTCGCAGTATTTTAAAGTATTTTCACCCTTGCTTAAAAACTTAATGAATTTTTTTGCTAAATCATTCTTTTTTGTATTTGAATTAATAGCTAAATACTCGCCTCCCGCAAAAGATGTGCCAATTTGCCCGTTTATTCCCGGAACTAATGCTACTCCATAATTTAATGCTGGATTTTCTCTTGCTATTTTATCAATTAGCCAACCACCGGAGAGCCAAAATCCAACTTTACCCTGAGCAAAGTATGAATCAAGCTGACGTTGAGTTTCTATTAAACCGAAATTTGAAAGCTCTTTATATACTTCAAAAGCTTTTACTGTTTCATTTGAAAAAAATACTGGCTTACCTTCCTGATTAAAAACATCGCCACCATAAGTCCATACGAAATAAAGAATTTTTTTGTATAAACGATGTGGGTCAGAGCCGTTTGTTCCAAAACCATAAATTCCAAGTTCAGGATTGTTCATAGCTTCAGATAAACTCAGCAATTCATCTATTGAAGTAGGGGGGAGGTCTGTTCCTTTTACCTTTTTAAGTAAATCTTTATTATAAAAAAGTACTCGGGTGTCAACTGTCCAAGGTAGTGCATATTGCTTTCCTTTCCAAACACTTGGTGCTTTTGAAAACTCAACGTATTGATTAATATTAAACTCACTTGAGTCAAGAGGCAATAGAATGCTTCCACTTTTTCCCTGAGTAGAGGAAAACTGTGCTATCCAGTCTGAGCCGAGTTCAATGACGTCTGGAGCAGTATTTGCGTTAAAAGCAGCAAATAATTTCGTTTTTCCATCGTTCCAACTTAATTCAGTTGTTTTAATTTTGCAATCATTTTCTTTTTCAAATTCTGCAATAATTTCCATTAATGCTTTTTTTTGATTTGGTTCACTTTGAAAATGCCAAAAAGTTATTTCGTTTGTAGCTGTTTCATTTTCCTTGCGGTTACAAGCGACAACCATTACTAAAATAATTAAAAAACAGATTAAAAAATTTTTCATATCAAATTTTATTATTAAATTGTAATATCATTTAGTTATCAAAATTAAGGTAAGTTTGTAACTATTAATTTTACAAATATATAATTTATTTTTAAAAAATGGAAATTAATAATATAGAAAAGAGTGATGAGCCAAAGAAAAAAACTAAGTTTATTTTCATAACCGGTGGAGTACTGTCTTCATTAGGCAAGGGAATTGCATCAGCTTCACTAGGATTATTGCTCAAACAGCAGGGCTGGTCGGTTACTTCAATGAAACTTGACCCCTATATTAACGTTGACCCCGGTACTATGAACCCTTTCCAGCATGGAGAGGTTTATGTTACTGACGATGGCACTGAAACTGATTTGGATTTAGGCCATTACGAAAGATTTTTAGATATTTCTCTTTCCAAGCATAATAACACTACAACCGGACAGGTTTATTTTGAAGTTATTCAAAAAGAACGGAGCGGCTTTTATCTTGGAAAAACAGTTCAGGTAATCCCACACATTACCGATGAAATCAAGAGAAGAATGGCTTACTACGATGGTCAGTATGATTTCATAATGTTTGAAATTGGTGGTACTGTCGGCGATATTGAATCACTTCCCTTTCTTGAAGCAGCCCGACAGTGTTCTTGGGAAAGAGGTGCCGGAAACACTATAAATATTCATTTAACTTATATCCCTTATATTAAAACAAGTGGGGAGCTTAAAACCAAACCAACCCAACACTCTGTTAAAACTTTGATGGAATACGGGATTAAACCGGATATTTTGCTATGTCGCTCTGAGTATAAATTATCAAAAGACGAAAGAGCTAAAATTGCCCTGTTTTGTAATGTTGAAGAAAAATCTGTCATTGATGTCCTTGATGCCGAAAATACTATTTACGAAGTTCCTCTTATGCTCGCTAAAAGCGGTTTAGCTGAAATTGTGCTACATAAATTAAATCTTCCTAATAGAGAAACTGAAATTGATACATGGAAAAATTTCGTTCAAAAAATTAAAAGTCCTAAACACAAAGTTCATATTGCTTTAGTAGGAAAATATACCAAATATGCTGATTCCTATAAAAGTATTCTTGAAGCGTTTGTTCATAGCGGCTCAATCAATAATACAAAAGTCGAAGTTGACTTAATAAATGCAGAAGATATTACAGAAGATAACGTTGCTAAAAAACTTCATCATTGCGATGGTGTACTGGTAGGTCCCGGCTTCGGCAACAGAGGCATTGAAGGAAAAATCACTGCTATCAAATATATTCGTGAAAATAATATTCCGTTCTTTGGTATATGTCTTGGCTTGCAATGTGCTGTCGTTGAATTTGCCCGGAATATATGCGGTTTGACTGATGCCCATTCTTCAGAGATGAATAAAAATGCTGAGCATAGAGTAATTGATTTGATGGAATCTCAAAAGAACGTGAAAGACAAAGGTGGAACGATGCGTCTCGGTGCTTATCCCTGCGTTATTAAGGAAAATTCAAATGCTTTCAAAGCTTATGAAAAAACAGAGATTTCTGAACGCCACCGACACAGATACGAAGTCAATAATGAATATCGCGAAATTTTAGAAAAAAACGGTATGACTTTAAGCGGAATTTCGCCAGATGGTACTTTAGTTGAAATAATTGAATTAAAAGACCATCCATGGTTTGTTGGTGTCCAATTCCACCCAGAGCTAAAATCACGTGCCGTAACGGGTCATCCGCTATTTATTAGTTTTATAAAAGCTGTTTTAAACCAAAAAAAAGAAAAAGATAAAAAACAAGATAACCACTTAATTTAATTGATAATTGATAATTAATAATTAATATTTTTTTATGTCATTCCGAACCTTCTGATAAAGGAAGACATTTATTTAAATAGAAATGACATCACTAAAGCGTCATTCTGAGCGCAGCGAAGAATCCAGATAATAGTGGTTCCAAAAATAATTTTCTGGATTCTTCACTTCGTTCAGAATGACAGACAAACGTAAAGATGTCATTCCGAACCCCCCAATGAAGTAAGACCTTTATTTAAATGGAAATGACATCACTTTACTCTGTCATTCTGAAGCGAAGCGAAGAATCTCACAAGTCTTTGATACCACATAGT
>DAIOVK010000406.1:0-3479 GCA_036759045.1 Kapaibacterium sp. (SeqCode)
TGTCTTTTTGCATTGGAGCAAAAACCTGCTCATATTTTCTAAAAACCTCGTCATTTATATTTTCTTTAGAAACTTCTAATCTGTTAAAATCCACACGCCATAAATCAAAAACCAAAATCAAAAACAAGGCAATAAAGAAATAATTGCTGTTCATTTTCCTTTGGACGTAAGCCCACATTAAACCGGAAAAAGCAATTAAAATAAAAGCACCAATAAACCAGTCGCCAATCATATTAGACCAGACAAAGTCGGGCAAATTTTGGAAATATTGAAGATAGCGTGAAATAGTATCGCTTGAAGTAACTGCCTGAATATACGAATCTTTGAAAATTAAGGCAAAAACAATTGCTAAAAAGAGAAATGCTCCTGATGCAATAAAGCTGCCCCAAACGTATTTCTTTGAAAAATCGAATACTTCATTTCTAAATTTAATAATTGCAGAAATCCCATAGCCGGCTAGAATTGGAACAGAAAAGTGCATTAAAGCAAGCGACATACTCGGAGCCCGGAATTTATTGAAACTCGGTATGTTGTAATAAAAGAAATCATATAGCAGCGACATATTTTTACCAAACGATAAAAATACTGAGAAAATAATTACAACAAACAGGCATTGAACAAAAATGTCTTTCCTGTAAAAAATAAGACCAATTACTGCAAGAGCCAAAACCATTATACCCATATATGGAGGTGAATCTTCAGATTCTTTCTGTCCCCAGTAAGTTGGAAAAAGCATTTCCTGTCCGCTTGGGGCGCCTTCAGGTTTATAATGACGCGAGCCATAACCGAAATAACTTGGAATTAAAAAAGTAATAGTTTCTTCTGGGCTGTATGACCACATAGTAGCATATTCGTAGCTATTGCCGCCACTTTTATCCTGTGCAACCTTTTCATTAACGTTCTTAAGTGGTGCGGTGCCGCGTGTGGAATATGGAGTATATTCCATTGTGCTTAAATACCTGTCCGCAGACATTGAAAAAGCTAATCCAAAGCAAAGTGCAAGAAGCAATCCAGACCAAATTACGTTAATCGGTTGCTGCTTTTTTATTAATCTGCTAACAAATTCGAACACATAGTAAATCCCAATAGCACAGGCAGAATAGAAAATCATCTGCAAATGCCCACCTTCAATAAATACGTGCAATATTAAAACTAACAGAACAACTATATAAATTGAAATCTTCTCCCTTAATTTTTCTATACTTAAAAAAATGAAAGGCAGCATAGCAAGAACAATTGGTTTGGTATTATGCCCAATCATAGCCCAGGTAATCACCCATGTAGAAAATATTGCAGCTACAGCAACGAAGAAAGCTATAAATTTCGTTTGCTTTTTGGTAAGCATAAGCAAATAAATACCAACGCCGTAAATTGCATAATAAGTAACAACGCGGGCAACATCACTATTAAAGATTTTTCCGAAAATCCCAATAGCACCAAAAATGATTGTAAAGAAGAAATCCCAAACTCTGTCTCCCGTCAAAAGCAAGGAGGCATAGCCCGGCATACCACTAAAAACGTAAGGAATCCAGTGGGCGAAATTGCCATCTTTTTTACAGGTTTCCAAATATGTTTTAAAACTTTCAGAGGCAACATTATCGCTTGCATTAAAACCGCCACCGAATATTGCGGAGCCGAAAAAGATAAATACTAAAGCAAATATCGTTATAATAAAAAACAAGTTATGATATTTTTCCGGAATGAAAGGAGCAGAATCAGAGGTATCCTTTGATTTGCTGAGCGGTTTTTTTGGAATAGGTTTTGCCATAATTTTTCCTTTAAATTATGAATTCATTGACATTAGAAAATCTCTATTAGTTTTTGTTCCTTTTAATCGACTGACAAGGAACTCCATAGCTTCAACGGGTTGGAATTCATTTAAAACTTTACGAAGAATCCAAATACGATTGAGTTCGTCTGCTGGGATGAGCAATTCTTCTCTACGTGTACCGGAGCGGTTAACATCAATAGCAGGGAATACTCTTCTGTCGGCAATTCTGCGGTCAAGAACGAGTTCCATATTACCAGTTCCTTTGAATTCTTCAAAAATCACCTCGTCCATTCTGCTGCCTGTTTCAACAAGAGCAGTAGCAATAATAGTAAGCGAACCACCTTCTTCAACGTTACGTGCAGCACCGAAGAAGCGTTTTGGTTTATGGAGTGCATTTGCATCAACACCACCGGACAGAATTTTTCCAGAGTGAGGAACAACTGTGTTGTGAGCTCTTGCCAAACGTGTAATAGAATCAAGAAGAATAACTACATCTTTTTTTGCTTCAACCAGACGTTTAGATTTTTCAAGCACCATATCTGCAACCTGGACGTGTCTTTCCTGTGGTTCGTCGAAAGTCGAAGCAACTACTTCTGCTTTTACGTTACGTTCCATATCGGTAACTTCTTCGGGACGCTCATCAATAAGTAATACAATTAATATAATTTCAGGGTGGTTTCTTGAAATGCTGTTTGCAACCTGTTGGAGTAAAATCGTTTTACCAGCTTTTGGAGGAGAAACTATTAATCCACGTTGTCCTTTTCCTATTGGGCAAAGTAGATTTAAAACGCGCATTGAATATTCACTTGGACTTACTTCGAGGTTTAATCTTTCGTCAGGGTAAAGTGGAGTTAGGTTATCGAAAAGAGTTCTGTCGCGAATGGTATCTGGATGTTGGAAATTGATATGCTCTACTTTCAAAAGTGCATAAAAGCGTTCTGCATCTTTTGGTGGACGCACCTGCCCTTTTACCAAATCGCCTGTTCGCATTCCGAACTTTTTTATTTGAGAAGGTGAAACGTATATATCATCTGGGGAGGGTAGATAGTTGTAATCGCTGGAACGAAGGAAGCCGTAACCATCAGGCAAGACTTCAAGAACTCCTTCTCCGGCAATTAAACCTTCGATTTGCATATCTGCAGTAATACCGGTTGTCTGAACTTCAATAATCTTCATAATAAGCTCTTGCTTACGAAGTTCGTTTAAGTTCATTATACCCATACTTTTTGCTAATGTTGTCAAATCAGCAATACGTTTTTTCTTTAAATCAGCAATATCTATTATTGGTGATTCAAAGTTATTATTATTAGTGTTGTTATTGCTAACTTCTTTTTTTTCATAAAATGCCATTTTACTTCTTTCTATATATTATTCATTTTTTTTTTTTTATGATTGAAATTTTGTTGTATTTCACACAGAAGAGCGAGCAGCAATTTTTTTTGCAAAATACTAATTTATTTAAAAAAAAACAATTAAATTTTATTATTAATTATTACAATACTTTTACGTCTCAGTCATACTATCAACTTGTTGATAGCATAACTTGTTTTCTTTAACTTTTGCAAAGTTAAGAAACTTTACAAAAGATTTACTATTCTTACTTTGCGAAAGTTTCTTAACTTTCGTAAAGTTTAGAACTCTAGTGTAATAGTTCGTTAAAAGTATTATTATCTTTTGTTATTTCAAACTCCCCAGATAAAGGAAGACC
>DAIOVK010000407.1:0-3452 GCA_036759045.1 Kapaibacterium sp. (SeqCode)
ACCTTCTTTTTCTCCACCAAAACTTAACTTTACATTTGAGGGAAGAGATAGCTCATTTACTTTTTTCATATTTTCTTCCAATACTTTAGATGCGAATATGTATCTTTTCACATCAACCATTACAGCTATTGTTCTAATGCCGTTTCGTCTTACTATTTGTCCTTCTGTCCATTGCGGTTTTGCTATTGCGATTGAACGAAGCGGAATATGATTTGAAGTAAGAATTGTTGGGATATACATATCGTTAAGCGAAAAATCTTTTTCTACTTCATCTTTTTGCTTTTTTAATTGAACACTGATTGGGTAATCGTCTTCATAGATTTTAGTTACAGGCAAACCGCTTTCAGCAATGATAAATGATGTAGATAAATCTAAATTCAAAAGCCCGAGCCGCGAAGCTTCTACGTTATTCAATTCAAATTTAACACTTTGCTCTGCTTCAAGGTAGTCGTCTCTAACCCAGGTTACTCTTTCATCTTTTCTGAAAATATCAGAAATTTTCTCAGCTAGCTCTTTAATTTGTTTAATGCTGTCTCCGGAAACACGAATTTCTATAGGACCTTTGCTAGCACTGAAATCTATTTGCTTAAATTTTATATATGCTTCTGGATAAATATTTGCATATTTTTCATAGTAATCATCAATCATTTCAATAGTTTTTTCATTTGAAATTGTATTGACAATCATCTGAGCATAATTTTTCGAAGGCATATTCGGAGCATAAAGAGTGTGGAAACGCGGTGAACTTCCTCCAATAAAAGAACAAACGTTGGTTACTCGCTTGTCTTTCAGCAAAACAGTTTCAAGCTCTTTGACAATGCTGTCTGTTTTGTTTAAAGTAGCTCCTTCAGGCAGATAAATTTCCACTGCGAATTGGTTTCTGTCCATTTTAGGAAAAAGTTCCCTATCTGCAAATGCAACTAAGATTACACCGACAACAATAGAAAGCACTCCGCCAGCAATAGTAATTTTTGGATATTTAAATGCTTTATCCAATAAAAAATTATAAGAATTTTGCATTGTATCCAAAATATTGAATTTCTTCTTTCCATCTGTGCTTTTTTCAACTTTTATTCCTTTTTTAATTAAAGTGTAGCATAAATAAGGAACAAGCAAAGCAGAAACCAGAATTGAAGCTACGAGTGCAATAGCAACAGATATTGGGAAACTACCAATAAAATCTTTTCCTATACCACTCATAAAAAACATAATCGGGGTAAAGCAGGAAAGAATTGCAAGAGTTGCAGTAAAAACAGGGAGGAACAATTCTTTCACACTGCTTATTGCAGCTTCGTAAGGTTTAATTTTGTGGTCTAATTTTTCAACATAACTATCAATTATAACAATGGAATTATCCACCACCATTCCAAGTACTGCGATTAATGCTGCAAGCGTAACTGTATCAAGTTGCATACCAATCATATACATTACTCCGATTGAAATGAGTATTGCAATTGGAATAGTTGCTGCTGCGACAGAGGAAACCCTGAATGGTAGCAAAAGCATTGTAACAAGAATAACTGAAAGAATTGCAATTCCAAATTCTTTCAAGAAGAACTCTATGGAATTTCCAACTATTTCTGCCTGATTAACTATTCGGGTAATTTTAACATCGCCCGGCAATTCTTTTTCATAATTATCAATGACTTCTTTAACCTGATTACCAAAATCAACAATATTGTTACCAACCATCATTTCAATTGAAAGAATCAGGCACTTCGTCTGATTATTCGTAATATAGCTGTCCGGTTCTTTCATTTCTCGCTTAACGTAAGCAATATCTTTTACCCGGACAACGGCACCAGTAATCGGGTCATTAAAAATAATTTGCTCGCTTATATCTTCAATATTTTTAAATTTAGAAGAAAAATGAACGGGCATTTCTATTGTATTGTCTTTGATTTTTCCTGCATAAGTGATTGCACCATCAGATTGGAAGGACATCATAATCATCATCGGTTTAACGCCGTAGTATGACATTTTTTCCGGCTGCAAATAAATATTAATTACCTCGTCTTGCATTCCAACGCGATTTAGTTTAGAAACTGCTTCATTTTGACGCAAGCGGGCTTCCAAACCCTTCATAATATCGTTAAGTTCTTTATAGTTTTTTGTGTCCGATTCCAAGCTAATCAGCATTGCAGAGGTATTCCCAAAATCGTCATTAACAAAAATATCGTATAAATCCTTCGGCAGCTTTGCTTTTAAAACATTAAGCCCGTGCTTGATTTTTGCCCAAAAATCAGGTGGATTTTTTACATTGTCGTTAATTTCAACGAAAAAGTAAGTAATACCATCTTTAGATTGCGAATATGTCTTCTTTTTATTAACTTCTTTAAATGTGAAAAGATAATCTTCAATTGGCTGTGCAATTTGGTTTTCCATCTCCTCCGATGTTGCTCCGGGCATTGCAGCAACAATCACTCCCTGACGAATAGTGAACTCCGGAAATTCCTGTCGTGGCATTACTACAAGGGAGTATATTCCGTAAATCATTAGAATAGCAGTAATTAAAAGCGTTATTTGCTTATATTTTATTGCTGCTTCTATTATATTAAATTTTTTCTTCATCTTTTGCCGTTTCCTTTATTGATTTACTACAATCGAAGCACCATCGTAAAGTTTTTGCTGACCAGTAACAACAATTTTATCGCCGGCACTAAGTCCGTTGCGAATAATTATATTATTTCCCTGATATGTAGCAACGCTAACTTCCTGCTTGGTAACGCTGTTATTACTATTTACTAAGTAAACATAATTTTTCTTGTTTTGGCTAACAACTGCATTGCTTGGAACTGAAATTGTGCCGTTATTTGAATTGGATTTTAGATATACATTACAAACCATACCGGGTTTGAGTAAATTATTTTGGTTCTGAATTTTTATTTTAATGTCATAAGTATGAGAAATTGGATTAGATACAACGCCAATTTCTTGTATTGTTCCGCTAAATTCCTGATTGTCTAAAGCTGGAACAAGTATTTTGGCTACTTCACCTTTTTTGATTTTAGAAATTTCATTTTCCTGCACTGGCACTTTAATTAACACCTCATCAATTTTATAAAGAGTGAAAGCTGAACCGGCAAGCAAGGAATTTGAACCGGGTTCAACATTCTTTTTCCCGACCATTGCACTTATTGGAGCTTTTAAAACGCAATCCTTCAGATTTTTCCGAGCTATTTCAACCGAAGATTCAGCTTGCTGCAATTTAGATTCAATATCAATATATTTTATTTCTGGCAAACTGCCTTCTTTGTAAACTTTCGTCAATCGTTCATAAGCATCACGGGCCTGTTTTTCCATTGCTTCAGTCATTTTCAAACTGCTTTTTGCTGATTCGTTATTCATTTCTGCCAGAACCGTTCCTTTCGAAACGAACTGCCCTTCTGAAACATATACTTTTTCGACAGTTCCGGGCATTGAAAAATTTAGTGGAACGGTAAGCGATGCTT
>DAIOVK010000408.1:0-3446 GCA_036759045.1 Kapaibacterium sp. (SeqCode)
AAGAAAAAAAATCATTAACAATTAATAATTAATAATTAACTATTATTCTGTATGTGTTGAAACATATTCAGTTAGTTTGCCGAGGCAATACACATAGCTGCCATATTCATTGTCGTACCAGCCCATAATTTTAGCATGAGTTACAGGAATATTCACTTCCTTAATATTATTAATACCAATAGAAGCAAGAACTTCTGGCGGAACCTGCAAAAATCCGGTTCTGGTATGGATTTCATTTGCTTCAATTACAATTGCAGCTGGAAGCCCCAGCAAATCTAATGAAACGTTTTGCTTATCAGTATAATACAGCAAATCTTTTTGTGAACCATTTGCAGCCATTTTGTAAATATTTTTTATGTGGTTGGCATTTATAAAAGGGGCACCATCTTCATTCAATCTTGAATTGAAAGTAATATTAAGTGCAATTAAAGAAACTGTGCTTGTGGGAATGCGAATAGAATCAGCCATAAAACCGAAATTGATAATTTGCGGAATTACCTTTTCTAAAGTTTTTGCAGCACCAGTAGAAGAAAGAATAATATTATTCAAAACAGACCTGTTTTTTCTTAAATCTGAAGTGCCGGTTGCAGGAACAGAATCGAGCACACTTTGAGTATTGGTAGCAGCGTGCACTGTTGACATTGAAGCAGTAAGGACATTGTTTGTTTCCTTGTCTTCGAGCAAAGGCATAATCATGTGTGCAAGTCCGGTGGTAGTGCAGCTTGCAGCAGAGATAACCTGATGCTTTTGTGGATTGTAGCTCATATGGTTTACACCATAAATGAGCGTAGGATAATCATCAACATTTTCAGAAGGTGCAAATTTAATTTTGAAAGGAGCACTTGCAATTACTTTCTGGGCACCAGCAACCAAATGCCCTAAAATACTGCCTTTAGAGTCGTTTGAAGGGACGGTAGGGTCTAAGAATTTACCTGTGCAATCCACAACAATTCTTACTCCTTCATCTCTCCAGTTAATATTCTGTGGATTTCTTTCCTTAGTTAAAACTTTAATAGGGAAACCATCAATTTCAAAGCAGCCATTATCTCTGTCTGTAATTTCAATTTTACATTTTTTTCCGTGAAAACCATACAAAAAATGATTAATAGAGCCATAAGAAGAGTCGGAAATAATTGATTGAATTACATCTTCTAATCCGTTGCCAACGGTTCGCCCTACGTTAATTACAATTCCATCGAAATTCCTTGAAAAAAGATGATACCAGACAGATAATTTGCCAATTCGGCCTAAGCTATTAATTCCTAAGAGTTTTCTTTCATTGATTGAGATATTCATAAAACCTCCAAAGTAAAATGCTAATATAATTATAATTCCTGAGTTTTAATAGGATAATTGCCTTCATACACAATTCCTTTATTGCCATCAATAGCAATCGGGTCAAACACTAAATAAGTATTGTTATTCATTACACATTTTTTATCTTTTTCAAAAACAAGCATATCGCTGCAATTAACAACACAGGTTTTACCAAGTGAAGCAGCAGTAACAGCAGCGTGAGAAGTTGCTCCGCCTTTGCTTGTTAAAAGTCCCTCGCAATTAAAAATCATTTCAATATCGTCCGGAACGGTGTCTGGTCTAACTAAAATTGCTTTCTGATTTGGGTCATTTGTTTTCAAAAACTCCAAATCATCTTTATCAAAAATTATTACCCCGTTTAGAACTTTATTCCCAATACCGATACCGCATCCAATACGCTTCATCTGCTCTTCGGGACAGGCAAAGTAATCAATTTTCTTTTGTTTGATTATTGCCATATCCCTTGTTTGTAGAACGTATAAATCCTCCGGCTCCGGTGTTTCAAAAGTAAATTCTATTTCCTGATGACCAAAGCCATAAACGTCAATTAATTCGTGAGCAATATCTTTTAGTTTTTGATAGATTTTCGGAAATTCACTTTCCAATGAAAACGGGCATTTTTTATAATATTTTTTCCGTTGATTTTCGCTTATTGGTAAGGTGCTGACAAGTCCAGCTACAATATCTTCGCCCTGACTTAAAAATGAAAAATCACCAGCTAAATTTATACCACTTACATTATCCTGATTATCATGAGTAAAAAGCACGCCCGAACCAGATTCATTGTGTAAATTTCCAAATATCATCTGTTGAACAATTACCGCAGTTCCCCATTCATTCGCTATTTGCAGATGTTCTCTGTAAACTTTTGCTCTTGGTGTATCCCAGGAATTGAAAACTGAAATAATTGCTTTCTTTACTTGTAAAAATAAATCCTCTTCAAAATGAATACCATTGTCGATAAGCAGTTTTTTATAATCGAATGCAATTTCACGCATAATAGCCGGAGTGAAGCCGATTTTCTGTTTAACTTTATACTTATTTTTATAATCAATCATTATCTGGTCGAAATCATTTCGTATAAGTCCGTAAGACATACCCCAGGTTTGAAGCAAACGGCGGTAACAATCCCAGGAAGTCCAGCCAAAATTAAATTGCTTGCTTAGATTTTCTGTAATTTCGTCATTAAGTCCAACGTTTAAAAATGTATTCATAGCTCCGGGCATTGAAATTGCAGCACCGGAACGAACGCTTAACAGCAATGGATTTGAAGGGTCGCCATATTTTTTGCCGGTTTTCCGTTCTAGCTCAGAAATATGATATTTAATTAAATTGTCGATTTCTGTTTCTAAAGATGGAACTTTTAAAATTGTTACAAATCTTCTGAATATTTCCGTAGTTATGACAAATCCGGGAGGTACCGGGAACTTGTTTAATAGCAATGTTTTGAGATAATACGCTTTCGAACCCAAAAACACCTGATTATCCATAATTGGCGTATCATTGTATAAAGTGCTTAATATCAAATCAGGGTCATAAGTCATTATGCTTTGTATTTCATCTTCAGTCAAATAGCTAACCATTTTGCGAAGATTTGTCAATATTCTGCCTATGAAATTATCTAAATTCTGTATTAAAAAAGCAGAGGAAAGTAGCTCTCGATAGAACATTTCCGATTTTTGAAGAATCAGCTTTTTGGAAGATGATTGCTCTTCATTTTCGATGTATTGGGGAATAATTACGTTTAAGAGTTGCTCGTAAGGTCTAATGAAGTATTTATTAATTATTTCCTTTATGCTAACTTCCATAAACTGGAAAATGTTAAGATACTGATTAATAGTAAAACTTCGGGAAGTCAAACTGTACTGGAACATCTTTAAATTTGAGCTGAAGCCCTGGTCAGAAATCCCGTCAAGTTGTAATCCTTCTAAAAGCAATTGAATTACTACGAAAATATCTTTTAATGTTTTAGCTGTAAAATAATCGGTATTAATATTGTTTACTATATTGCTAACCAAAGTAGATGCTATTCGTTCAAGTCGAAAAGTCAGCCCTAATGCTTCAAATTTAGCTTCTTTGTATTGACCATACATTGAAGGAATGCCGAATGCAATATGCCTTTTGTAATA
>DAIOVK010000409.1:0-3425 GCA_036759045.1 Kapaibacterium sp. (SeqCode)
TTTTTAAATAAGGAAAAAAGAACACACCCCTTTAATCCCCTCTCAAGAGGGGAATTAGAAAAGTGGATTAAAAGAACGAATCAGACATGGATAAAGGGGGACTTTCTTTCTTATTACATCTGAAGCAATATTAAGAAGATAAACTATTATGAGCATAAATTTTCTCTTTATTCAGAAATTACTTTTTTTATAAGGAAAAAAGAACACACCCCTTTAATCCCCTCTCAAGAGGGGAATTAGAAAAGTGGATTAAAAGAACGAATCAGACATGGATAAAGGGGGACTTTCTTTCTTATTACATCTGAAGCAATATTAAGAAGATAAACTATTATGAGCATAAATTTTCTCTTTATTCAGAAATTACTTTTTTTATAAGAGAAAGGAACACACCCCTTTATCCCCTCTCAAGAGGGGAATACCCAAGGTAAGTTATCAATAACTCAAACTCAAACCGTAAGTAATACCAAATTTGTCAGTTCGGTTGATTTTATTTTGAACATTATAGAATAAAGAACTTAATTCACCGGCGACATAAAATTTTAGGAAATTATCGTAATTATACTGGATACCGAGCTGACCGCGTCCAATTACCCCGGAAGTAGTTCCACCAGCAAAGACCTGAGCATAAGGAACTATTATATTTTTATATCCAATTGAAGGCAAACTTAGTTTATAAAAACCACCATACCAAAATAGAACTGGATTTTGTGTATAAATATAGTCCTGTTCTCCGATTTTGCGGACAAATTGCTGTAAGAAATGCTCTTGTCCAATTTCAATACCAAAAGAATTATTGTCGTCTAATTTATATATAAGTGCAATACCCTGGTTTATAAAAAGAGGTTCCTGTGCTGAGGGTAAATTCTCCGGAACATTTCCGGAACGCGATGTAATATTTCTCCATTGCAAAGTTAAATTTGTTTCATTTCCCTGAAATTGTCCCAAACTGTTTAAATCAATTGTATAAATGCTGAGTGGGTTATTATTTACATTGTTACTGCCCAATTTATTTTGCTTTATATTCTTATTTGGTATTGATGAAGAAGCCAAAACAAATGACTCTTCAGTTGAATTTTTTATAATATTTGAATTATCTTTTTGATTTTGATTTTCAGCAAAAATTTGTGAATTATTATCGTTGTTTTGAGTATTAGAATTTAAATAAATATATTTAATATTTTGTTTGTCATTGTTAGGATTTTTTGATTCATTGGAATTGTTGGAACTTGCTAAATCGTTATTTTTGGCAGAAGTTTCAAAATTTGTCGATACTGGATAATTGTAATTATTTTGATTTTGTTTAATAACCGAAGCAGTATTTATATTCGAATTTGTAAAATCGCTCTGATACAGCAGGAAAAACATAGAAGTAAGGGCTACAGAGATAATAGCAGTAAGAGCAGTAGTCAAATATTTATTATAATGAGAAAGAATATGCTTTTCAAATAGAGATGGAGGAATTGGAGCCACCGGAGCTGGTTTTTCAGCAGGAGGCACACTCAAACCAAGATTTGAAAAGATATAATTAGTGCTTTCAGAAGGAGTGGTAATGGAAGCCATATCATTCTGAGTGAGCAAATGCAATTGGACCTGCTGCTTGAACATCTCACGGATTTCTGTATTATTTGACAGGTTAGAAAAGAGTATATCTTCTTTCAAGCTATCAAGTTCTCCATCGAGGAACTGGTGAATTAAATCGTTGTAATTCATGCGTTTACTTTCGATTGTTTATTTAAATCATCAATATAGGGGGCTAAAATTTCCCTGATTTTATCTTTTGCTCTCCAAACCCTGTTTCTTATTGTGGATTCGTTGCAACCAATAATTTCGGCTATTTCAGTATAGGAAAGTCCTTCATACTGCCTTAGGACAAACGGCTCGCGATACTGAATATCTAAAAATTCCAATGCCATTGAAATCAATTTTAATAATTCTTTTTCTTCATATCTTGAATCATTAAAACCAATAAGAAAGTCATCAATATTTACTAATTCCACACTGGTTCTTTTATGATTCAGACATACATTTCTTGTTATAATAAGTAAATAACCAAATACACTTGTATTTTGAAATTCTAAATTATTGAACTTGTCAGATTTATAGAAGCTGATAAACGATTCCTGGAATACATCTTTTGCATCTTCAATGGTTGAAAGCACCCTTAAACAATATGCATAAATGCGCTGAGAATACCGGGTATATAATTCGGTAAACAACTCATTTTTGCTGATGTGGTTGTTCCTACAGCTTTCAAAGAGTTGTTTGTCATTATATTTTGAATATTCTTTACTCATTTTTATTTTGAATATAAATTCCAAAAAGCATATTGAATATTGTTCATTAATAGTGATATTTCGCGGCTTTTTATATCAACAATTTCTAAATTTGCTGAAAAATCAAGCATTTCACTATTTCCATATCTTGAATACAAAATTACATTATTATCTTTAGAAAATAAAGGATTATCGCAAAATTCATTAATAAATTTTTTTTCAACCAATACTTCGGGGATTGAATTCTCATCTTTATAATCATAAAGATAAATATTCCCATTTTTTCCGGTAAAAGTAAAATATTCATTATTATTTGAAATTGCCGGGTTTATTACGCCAACAAAATCAATCGGAATTGAAGTAACCTTTTTTTCTATTACATCACATAAGTTAATAGTATGCAACTCGCTATGAATTTCACTGGAAAATATGACTATTTTCGAGTCAGCGCTCCAGTTAAGGTGATAATTGCTGCTATACGAAGGTAGTTCATAATTCAATAAATAGCTAAAGACCTCTTCAACACTGCTGTTTGATTTTATTACTTTCAGTTTGGTAGAAGTAAATTCAGAATGTTTTTCAAAGAAAGCTAAGTACTCGCCGTTTGGAGAAAAAGAAGGGATGCTGTTTGCCAGAAAACTGCTACTGATTAGATAGGAAATCTGTTCGTTAAATGGAAAAATAAATAACTGCTTTTCATCGCCTTGATAGGAGATGTAATCGCTTTGGGGACTTATTACAGGTTTCTGTATTTTTATAGTAGCAGATTCCCTCAAAAGTAATGTTTTTTTTCCATTTTTTATATTCTTTAAATACAGTTCCTTAATACTATTTTCGTTTGTTTCTAAAATTGCAAGATTGAAATCTTTTGAAGGGGCAGAGTAAACAAGTCCATCTCCGCGATGTTTCAAGTTGGTGCTGCCGGTTGATATGCTGTAAATCTTGCTCATTTCTGTATTTAACGGTTTTGTATTAAAAAAAATTGTATTTTCAAGTAAATCTTCACTGCTTGTTGGACAATTTTCACAACTTGTAACTAATATTATTATTAAAAATAATATTTTTAAAATTGTACTTTTTCTCATATATAAAAACACATAAAACAACATTTTGTCTCAAAAATAATCAAATTTTTTTAATTTTTTTTTAAAT
>DAIOVK010000410.1:0-3423 GCA_036759045.1 Kapaibacterium sp. (SeqCode)
CATTTTTTTATTATTCTTATATTACACACACTTATGACAACTAGGAAAGTTGAGTGAATAATATAAGCTAATAATTCTTCCTTTTTCTGGTTTTTATAAGAAAAAAATATATTTATTCGGCATAAAATAGCAAATCAAAAATATTTTTTAAAAATATAATTATTCTTTTGTTTAATAACTTAATACTTGTTATCTTTATATTTTTTATGTTACAAAATGAAAGGAAAAATAATGAAAGGAATAATCTTTTTAATCTTAATCTCAACAGTAATGCTTTTAGCTGCTTGCAGTAAAAAAGAAGAAGTGAAGGAGGAAGCAAAAACTCCCGAAAATTATGAAAAAATCAAAGGAAATTTAAATTCTTATTCTCCAACCAAAATCACCGCAGATATTAGCCATTTAACCGATAGAGAAAAGCAATTAATAAAAAAATTAGCAGAAGTTGGTCATTTAGCCGACCAGATTTTCTGGAAGCAATCTTGTCCCGATGCCGTTGCAGTCAGAGATTCCCTTGCAAAACTAACTGATGAAGTTTCTCAAACCTATTACAAATATGTAAAAGTAAATTACGGTCCTTACGACAAGTTAGACGAATACAACCGTTTCGTAGGAACCGGTGCAGAAAAACGTCCACCTGTTGGAGGCTTTTATCCAGAAGATTTAACAAAAGAAGAATTTGAAAAATACTTAGCAGCTCACCCTGACCAAAAAGAATCCTTGGAAAGCCAATATACTATCGTTGTTCGCGATGGTGACAAATTAAAAGCAATTCCATACCACGAGGCATATCCGGAACAGCTTGAAATGGCAAAATTACTTGATGAAGCAGCCGAACTTGCAGATGAACCCACTTTCAAAAATTATTTGAAATTAAGAGCAAACGCCTTAAGAACAGATAATTACTTTGAAAGCGATATGGCTTGGATGGACATCAGAAACAGCAATATTGATTTCGTAATTGGTCCTATTGAAAATTATGAAGATGCTTTATTTAACTATAAAGCTGCACACGAAGCAGTTATTATGATTAAAGATATTGAAGCCACCAAGCAATTTGAAAAGTTTTTATCTTTAATACCGGAATTTCAAAAGAATTTACCAGTAGATAAAAAAATACTCCCAACTGGCGGAGTAAAATCTGAAGGAAGCCAAATCAATTTGGTAAACGTAGCATTTTTCGGTGGCGACTGCCAAAAAGGAACAAAAACTATTGCAGCTTCACTTCCAAACGACCCGAAAGTCCGTGAAGCAAAAGGTGGGAAAAATTCTATGTATATCAATATGATGACAGCAAAATTTGAAAAAATTGTGGTTCCAATTGCGAATATTCTTCTTGACCCATCTATTGCAAATATGGCAGACAGCAAATGCTTTTTAAGTTTTGTTACTCTTCACGAAGTATCACACACATTAGGCAGAGAATACGTTCTGGGAAAAGAAGACTTAGCAATCCGCAAAGCACTTCAGGAGCGTTATACTCCACTCGAAGAAACCAAAGCCGACATTTTAAGTATGTTTAATCATTTCTTTTTACGCGATAAAAAAATATATGACAATGAATATATTAAAAAAGCAATGGCAACATACATTGCCGGGCTTTATCGCTCAATCCGCTTCGGAGGCGAATCAGCACATGGCAAGGCAAATTTAATCCAACTTAATTTCCTTCGCAGTAAAGGTGCTATTACAAAACTTCCGAACGGAAAATTTACTTTCGATGAAAAATTATTCTTTGAAAAAGTAAAAGAATTAGCTAATTTAGTTTTAACAGTCCAAGCTAAAGGCGATTATGAGCAAGCTGGACAAATTCTATCTCAGTATGTTGTAATGAGCGATGAATTAAAAGCAGAAATTGATTTGCTTAAAGACATTCCACGCGATTTAGATACTGAGTATGAATATTAGTCATTTTTAAATTAAAAAAAGGTGATTTATGTCAAATTTCCCAATAATAAAAAATCAAAATACACGAATTAACAATGTAAATTGGAATAAACTTGGTTTCGGAGTTTACTTTTCCGACCATATTTTCGTTTCAGATTATACTAACGGAGCTTGGGACGAAGGGAAAATTATTCCCTACGGACCAATGGAATTTGAGCCGACTCTTTGCACACTTCATTACGGACAAACAATTTTTGAAGGTTTAAAAGCATTCAGAACAAAAGACGGAATAAATATTTTTAGACCATACAATAACGCTCGCCGTTTAAATAAGTCTGGTGCACGCGTTTGCATTCCTCCTTTTGATGAAAATAAATTAGTAGAAGCTCTTAAAGTGCTTGTAAAATTAGAATATGACTGGATTCCCAAGGAACACGGTCAATCGCTTTACATTCGACCTGTGGTATTTGGCTCAAGCAATTTTCTAGGCGTTCATTCTTCAACTGATTATAAATTAATTGTGATTTGTTCTCCGGTTGCTTCTTACTATCCAGAGGGATTGGCACCGGTGAAAATCCTAATTTCAAGCCATTATGCCCGTGCAGTTCGTGGCGGACTTGGTGCTGCAAAAACAGCTGCAAATTATGCTGCTTCTCTTCTTGCTGCACAGGAAGCTAAAGATGCCGGCTATTCTCAGGTTCTATGGCTTGATGCTGTTTCCCGTCAGTTTATTGATGAAGTTGGTGCAATGAACATTATGTTTGTGATTGATGACGTTTTAGTTACACCACCACTAACCACAGGGACTATACTGGAAGGTGTAACCCGTGATGCAGTCTTAACGATTGCCCGCGATATGGGAATGAAAGTAGAAGAAAGACCCATTACTGTTGAAGAAATTTTCGATGGTCATAAAAACGGAAAGCTTCAGGAAATTTTCGGAACCGGCACTGCAGCTGTTATTTCGCCAGTTGGACTACTTTCATACAATAATGAAAAAATTATTATTAATGATATGAAAATCGGTCCTTATGCCCAAAAATTCTATGATATTATCACTGGAATTCAATACGGCGAAATTGAAGATAAATATAACTGGAATGTCTCAATTAAAATGTAATTCTTCATTTCAGTGATATTAGTTTTTTTGTAGTGAACAGGCATGCCTGTTCACTACATTTTTATAAAAGCAAATAAAACCCAGAAGTCCTGCATCTCGGAGATGTAGGACTTCTTTATTATTATACAAATCTGAATATCATAACTCCTGATGCCTCATAGTATGTTATTACGCATGCTAGTCATTTCGACACGAAGATAAAGGATTTGCTTTATTTGGGGTTACCAATAACATCGTTACTTGTCATTCTGGCATAAGCCAGAATCCATCTTGCTTTTTAGTCATTAGTCATTGGTCATTAGTTGTTAGTAAAAATACTAATGACTAATAACAAATGACTAATGACCTATAAAAACTATTTTTCAAGATAGATTCTGACATCCGTCAGAATGACACTTTTACTTATGTCATCTCTATTA
>DAIOVK010000411.1:0-3419 GCA_036759045.1 Kapaibacterium sp. (SeqCode)
CCTGGCAGGAAAATTCTCTCGGTGCTGCAGGAATGAACCAAATGACTGACGATGCTCTTTTAGTGTTGTCTCGAAGAGTCCAGCTACAAATGAACGAATTCCTTGTTGAACTTGCTGATACTGGACTAACAGAACTGATGCTTGACGATTTCAGAGATTTAAACGAAGAATTCGAGGAAACTCTTAACGAAGTCAAAAATAAAATGGCAGAACGGGACAGAAAAACCCGTGAGCGCATTTTGAAAGGAAATGAACTTTATAAGCTTTTCGCTACTTACACTGATATCGGAAAACGTGCCTTTGTAAAAACCGATTCAGCCCGCTACAACGACTACATCATCTATCAAAAGGAGGCAGGCGGTTTGTCTGTCCCCCAGAATTTCATATTTAATTTTATGAACCTCACTTTCTACTGGGATGTGGTGAGCCACGCAACGAGTTACCAGTTGGAAAAGAAAGAGGGAGAGGGCTATACGGAGATTTATGCTGGTAGCGATACGAGTTACCAGTATAATCCACCTGACGGGCAGGGATTTTACCGCGTAAGAGCTAGAAACATGAATGGCTTCGGTCCTGTGACCGAAGACCTTGAGCAGTGGTATTTTGCCGTGCTTCCTCCCGCTTCCAATTTGCAAATTAGCGAAAGCGAAATTGAGCCGGGCAAATACAATTTAACATGGGATGCCGTTCCCACCGCAACAGAATACAGCGTTTACCGTTCAGTTGTGGAAAACGGGCAGCCATTTGCGGATTTTTCGCTTCAGGGAAAAACCGCAGAAGCAAATTTCGTTATAAACGTAGAAAGTGGAAAGAGAAATTATTTTCGTGTGAACACGAAGAATTTGTCGCAGTATGCGTTGCCCAGTGAGGCGGTGTGGGTGGAAGTGTAATTGGTGGTTGGCTTTCAGCTTTCAGCTATCGGCTGTCGGCTTTCAATCATTCGTAATTCGTAATTCTTAATTCGTAATTGTAAAAATACTAATGACCAATAACCATAAACCGACAGCTGACTGCTGATAGCTGAAAGCCACAAACCATAAACTATAAACTGAAAACCATAAACTATAAACTGAAAACCATAAAACGATAACTATAAACTATAAACCGACAGCTGATTGCCGATTGCTGACTGCTGAAAGCTGACAGCCGACAACTTATTTATACATTTTAAAAACTAATATTCGGAGGATTAATGAATTTTTCTCTCAAAGCATTTTTGATTACTGCATTAGTTGCAATGACTTTTCTGTGTAATGAGAATCTTTATTCAAGGGATTCTTCTTATGTTTACAAATCAAATTTAATTATTGGTCATTTTAACGATGATGCGGAAAACGACACTCTTGTCGCAGTTGCTAAGCAGGATAAGATGTTTTACCCAAAGTATATTGCCTGGGGAGACAGCCAAAACATCTTAAACGATACTACGCTTTTCGTTTACCCAAACTGGGAAAAGCTTAAAGTACGATGCAGTTATGATTTTTTAAACAATGACGAACTAATTGACCTGACTTTTATTTTGTGGGGAAAATTAGAAATTAACGACACTACTTTCAAAGATACTTCTATGGCTTTTGTGATTTTTGGAAGGAATAGCTTGGACACACTTCAAAGTTTTAATCTTGCAGAAGTTGATTCTGTTCAAACAGAGCCGTTTATCGCAATGAGTTTGATTATGGGCATTTTACTTACGGAATGTGAAGTTAGAAACACTTCTTACAAACCATCTTACGTGTTGAATGATATGGAAATAAACTTTGGAAATGAGCGGAAATCGTTAATATATGCTGATTCAATGAATGTTAAGATGTTTCCGAACCCTGCTCTTTATTACGTTAATATTGAACTTAATAATATTAGTCAGGGTAGATACACATTTCAAATTATGTCTTTGCAGGGAAACCTGGTTGAAGAGCAAAATGTTGAAATAACTCAATCGGGAAACATTAACAGGATTTTGAATTTGAAAGACGTTGCTACTGGCTTTTACTACCTGAGAATACTGAAAGAAACAAACGCAATTGGAACATATCCACTAATAGTAGTGCATTAAGGAGCGTTGGAAATGAAAAGAAATTTAATAGTAACAATAGCTTTGTTTGCACTGCTTTGCAGCGTTGCGAAAGCTCAGTTTTCTGCTGATGTGGACGGTAGTTTGGATGTGGCAAATGTAAATGGCAATTTGACATATACCTACCCTATTTCTAATAATTCAATTGATGGATTCCCTTTGAAAGTGGATTTGAATTTTGTGGCAAATGCTCCTTATACTATTTTTGGTTATTATCATAAACCAGATAATTATTGGCAGAAATTTTCATATTCTCAACCGGCATGGATAATGGGAGTAAATGGATTTGCTATAAATGTTTTAAAAAGAAATAATTCGTTTGTAAAGACTGTTCCTAAGAACCTTTCAGGTAATTCTATCATTACAGGCAATGATTACGAAGCTCTCGAAATACTGAATACAAGATATAATTTTGTTAATCTACCTAATGAATTAATTGAGGGGTATGATTACTGCAACAGGATGATGCAATTAACAGTATTTGCAGCACACCAGGATATAATAAAATTATTACGTTCCGATGGCAGTGTGCTTGAATTGAGAAATAAAAATGTTATGGCAAGCGGTGAACCTTCGAATTACACTGGTTATTATTATGAAAATGGGGTAAATCCAGAAGGTTTCGCAATTGTGGAATACGACACAACAACAAATTTTCCCACCTGGATAAAAAATGAATTTGATAATTTACCCAACAGGTGGGCTTATCTGCCCAGAGTTGTTAGATATTACAGGGGTGATGGATTAGAATACGTCTTCCGTGAGGTTGTTATTCCTTATGGATTTAGATATAAATTTAAAAATATAGGAATTGGTGATTCAATACTATGTGGTTCCCGAGCTATCCGAGACCCAAAAGACACAACAAAATGGATCACAGTGCCATTATATAACGTTGGATATACAGCTACCCCAGCAGATGTAACTCCAACCATATTTTATTTGGAAGAAATAAACAGTGATTTGAAAAACATTGCTACATTCGAGAGGAAATGGCATAATTTCAAAGAAGAAGAAGTAAGTATTAACAGAGGCAGGTCTTATATCAATAAGTTTGCTAATCATATTATTGATATTAATGAAGAAGAAAATAATATGACTATACAAGTTTTTGATAGAACATTACATTTAAATTTAACTAGTCAGAATGGTTTATTAGATGTTAGTTCACCTCCAATTATTAATTATAAATTTAACTCTATTATTGAAGACATTAATACACATTCAGAATTGAATGGAGATTATTCAAATTCTTTAATTTACTTTGTAACTAAAATTATTGATGCAAGTGGAAGAAAAACAAATTTTAAATATAATGGTGATATATATAAATCTTATGGCCAAGTTG
>DAIOVK010000412.1:0-3411 GCA_036759045.1 Kapaibacterium sp. (SeqCode)
TACTTTGTTCAATTCAAATGGTATGAAAGTTATGAACTTACTTGAAGGAGTTGATTACAGTGCCGGTACTCATACCGTAATGATTTACGGAAATGACTTACCTTCTGGCACTTACTTCATTTACTTCAAAGCAGGTAACTTTACTACTACACGCGAAATCATTCGCATTAAATAATCTATTTTAAATAGATAAAATAAAAAGTCCGGCACTAAGCGTGTCGGACTTTTTTTTTGGTATTATACCAGTCATACTATCAACTTGTTGATAGTATGACTGAGAAAAGATGTCATTGGTAAACGAAGCGAAGAATCTCACAAACTGTTGTTGCCACCTAGATTTAGATGTCCTACAACTCGTAGAGTTTGTGCAAAAAATAAGATTTTAAATAATTATTATCAAACAAGGATGTTTGACCTACTTGAATTATAATAACTTAGTAGAACAGACATTCTTGTCTGTTTAAGAATTTACTAGTTTTTGCACAAACTCTCGTAGTTGTAGGACATCTGGTTATAATTGTTTTAATATTAGCTTTTTCAAGGAAGCATTTGGGCTTGCCCAAATGTAACAAGTGAGCAAGCTCACTTGCTTTTCAAAGATGGATGCTGACTTTCGTCAGAAAGACTTACTTTCTTTCGCACGAGTATCTTAACTTTGCGAAAGTTTATAAATATTTACTCTTCATTTTCCTTCAAATTTTTAATTTTTGAAACACGTTATTTATTCGTAAATTTGTAATGATTTTCTGATTTAGGTAAGGAGTTTTGTATGGATGCAGAATTAACATTAACAATAGACAAAGAGACAAAAGAAAAAGTTTTCTTGAATAATGAAGAAATAGTTATAACTCCAAGAATTAAAAAAATGATTGGGCAGTTAAAGGTTACGAAAAATTTTGATTATAAAGAAGAATTAACTGATGCTTTAATAAATAAATATCTTGATAATGAACAGAATTCTGATTGACAGTGATGTTATTCTAGATGTTTTTCTTAACAGAATACCATTTGCTAAATTTTCTGCACAGATTTTAAGCTTATGTGATTTAAAACTAATTAAAGGTTTTATAACACCAGTAATTTGTAGTAATTTATATTATATACTGAGAAAATCTAAGACTCATAAAGATGTTATTGCATTATTAAAAGAATTAATTAGTATAACTGATATATTGATTATTGATAAAGAAGTGATAATTGATTCTATAAATTCTGATTTTCAAGATTTCGAAGATTCTATGCAACATTTTGCAGCTTATCGTAGTAATAATATTGAATTGATTATTACAAGAAATATTGTAGATTATAGAAAGTCCCTAATTCCAGTTTTAACCCCTGAATTATTTTTAAAACAAAGAATTAGTACTAACTAATAATCTAATCTATTATGCCCGAAAATGCGTATGCTATTTATTAATAAATTAAACTAAAGGTTTATATGGCTTATAATATTGGAATTATTGGAACTGGTTATGTCGGTTTGGTTACTGGAACGTGTTTTGCTTCAACCGGCAATAATGTTCTTTGTATTGATAACGATGTAAATAAAATTGAAAAACTAAAGCAAGGCATTATGCCTATTTACGAGCCCGGTTTGGACTATTTGGTAATTAAGAATTATAACGAAAAGAGATTAAAGTTTTCAACTGATTTGGAAGCAGCCGTAACAAACTGTATGATGATTTTTCTTTGCCTTCCTACTCCTCCGAATGAAGATGGAAGTGCAGACCTTCATCATTTGCTGGATGTTGCCAAAGATATTGCAAATATAATTAAAGCAAAGGGAATTAAGGAAAAAAGGATATTAATCAATAAAAGCACCGTTCCCGTTGGAACTGCTGAAAAAGTTGTCAATTTACTGAATAAAATAATTCCAAATAATAATATTGATGTGTTAAGCAATCCGGAATTTTTGCGAGAGGGCTTTGCTGTTGATGATGCTTTAAAACCGGAAAGAGTAGTGATTGGAACATCGAACCCGGAAATTGAACCAATAATGAAAGCTTTATATGAGCCATTTGTTAGAAGTGGAAATCCCATTTATTTCTTTGATATTAAGTCTGCCGAACTAACTAAATATGCTTCTAATTCCTTTTTAGCAACCAAAATCTCATTTATGAATGATTTGTCTGCTTACTGCGAAAAAGTTGGAGCTGATATCGAAAGTGTTCGTATTGGAATGGGTTCTGATACCCGCATTGGGAAACGCTTCTTATTTGCTGGAATCGGCTATGGTGGCTCCTGTTTCCCAAAAGATGTTCGTGCTTTAATGTATTCTGCAGATGCAGAAAACACCCCGCTTGATATTTTGAAAGCCGTGTATTCTGTTAATTCAAAGCAAATAGAGCGCTTCAATCAAAAAATTTCAAATCACTTTAATAATGATTTAAAAGGTAAGAAATTTGCTATTTGGGGACTTGCTTTTAAACCAAATACTGACGATACCCGCGAAGCACCAGCTTTCTCAATCATTGAATTTCTTTTAGAAAAAGGAGCAAGTGTTTCTGTATATGACCCTGAAGCTATGGAAAATACAAAGAAGAAATTCGGGGTAAGTATTGAGTATGTTGCTGATATGTATGATGCTTTACAAAATGCTGATGCTTTAATTGTTCCAACGGAATGGGGAGTATTTCGGAGACCGGAATTTGAAAAAATTAAGGAAATGCTAAAATCACCAGTACTATTCGATGGAAGAAACATTTATAGCCCAGAAGAAATGAAAGAACTTGGATTTATTTATTATTGTATTGGAAGAAAATGTTAAAACTGTTTTTAGTAGGTGGAGCAAGACCCAATTTTATGAAAATTGCTCCACTTTATCGCGAGTTAAAGAAAAATTCAGATAAAATCGAAACGAAAATTATCCACACAGGACAGCATTACGATTATGCAATGTCCAAAGTATTTTTTGAGCAATTAGGTCTTCCTCAGCCAGATTATTATTTAAATGTTGGCTCAAGCTCCCACGCAGTTCAAACAGCAAATATAATGGTTGCTGTTGAAAAAGTTTTTGAACAGGACAAACCCGACTGGCTCTTTGTAGTTGGCGATGTAAATTCAACTATTGCCTGCTCGCTTACAGCGGTGAAACTCGGAATAAAAGTAGCCCACGTAGAAGCCGGATTACGCAGTTTTGATATGGATATGCCTGAAGAAATTAACCGAATACTTACTGACAGGATTTCTAATTTGTTGCTTTGCTCTGAACCATCTGGTATAAAAAATCTCCGTGCCGAAGGGTATGATATGAGCAAAGTTCATCTCGTTGGAAATACTATGATTGATACGCTTGCTTATCATTTAGAAAGTATTAGACAAAATGATTATTATAAAACTTTGGATTTAAAAGCAAATAATTACATTTGCCTAACCTTGCATCGTCCTTCAAATGTCGATAATTATAATAAT
>DAIOVK010000413.1:0-3409 GCA_036759045.1 Kapaibacterium sp. (SeqCode)
GCACCTTTCTTTAATAGATTCAGCAAGCTGTCTGCTTTCTTTGTTACAGAAGAAGAATCAGTTTGAAAAGCATCAGAGAGGAGGATATGACGGGCTTTTACTAAAAGGCGTGGTTCATCTTTTAATAGTTTTATGATTATATACCCAAATTTTATATTTATTGGTTCGGGATAAACCTCACCGGCTTTTAATGAATAGACTGCATCTTCAATTTGCTTTTGAATATTTCCTGAAGTAATATAATTATGAACAATTCCGCCTTTGCGTGCTGTTTCTTTGTCGTCAGATGAATCCTGGGCTAATTTAAAGAAGTTAGCACCATTTTTCAACATATTCAGGATATTATTTGCTTTGTTAAAAGCAATAATCGTATCGGCAGTTGCAGGTTTATGAGTAATCACAATAATAGCGATTTGCTTTTCAGTTTCTCTGAGTTTAAGCATCCTTTGAATAGCCGGCTCAGTAAGCTTTTTTTCATAATAGAAAGATTCAGCTAATATTTTCTTATTGGCATCAATATCCTGAATTATGCTTGAATCCTGACTAAAACCTCTGTTTAAAGCATCTTGAACTTTTAAGCGATAGTTTACATAAAGTTCAATAAAATCCAATAAACTATCCTGAGAAATATTATAAAGTTCTAAGTCTCGCCTATTCATATTTTTCTTAAATGCTTTTTCGATATCTGCATAAGTAATCTTTTCGTTGCCGATTGTTGCTAATACCTGATGCTTAGCATCATTTTTGCTATCAACTTTTTTTACTTTTGATTTTTGTGCATTTGAAACACTTGCAGATAATAGAATTATTAAAGAAAAAGCTAAGATTCTTACAATTCCGTTCATTATTTTTCCCTTATATATACTTTTAATATTATTGAACAAAATAAAAACGTTAAAATAAAAAAAAAATTGTAAATTTTCAATGTTTTTTAACATTTGTTGAATTCTAATGATTTCGTTTTATATGACATTTTGAGCGTAGAGAAGAATCTCATACTCTTTGTTAGCAATAACTTTGTGAGATTCTTCGCTGAGCTTCTAATGAACCACTTTTTATTTTAAAACGTTTAACTGTAAATATTACAAATACTTCAATAAATATTTCAACCATCGGGTTAACCCGATGGTTGATTACTCTAAACAAGGGGTTGCAACCCCTTGTTTAGAGTTAGGACATATAACATCGTTCATTTCCACAAAAGTAAACGTCTTTGTTATATTTGCCTCAGAATGACAGCTTTACATTTGTCGGTCATTCTGACTGCAGCGAAGAATCCAGAAAATAGTGGTTTAATGATATTTTTCTGGATTGTTCGCTTCGTTCAGATTAAATTATTACATAAGCATACACTTTATCATCTTGCTATTAAGAATTTATCATAATAATTTTGATTTTTATTCTGTACCCTTATAAAATAAAATCCATTATCTAACTTTGAAACATCAATTCTTTGTTTAACATTTTCTAAATCTTTATGAATTAATATTCTTCCGGATAAATCCGTTATTGTTATTATTGAATTATCAAATATTTCATTAATTGAAAATTCAATATAATTATTAGCTGGATTTGGAATAATATTTATCTGTTTTTCGGTGCGTTCATTTATACAGCTTCCGCTTTTAGCTTTGAAAATATAATGCGAAACAGAAAGTGGAGGTAAAACTAACTCTAAATTATTTTCTGAAAATATATTTGATACATTAACCTGACGAATTAAGCTATCGCTACTTTCAATTCTATAAAGTAAAATTTGCTCATACCTTTTTTCAGAATTTATATTTAAACTGATTTTCCCTTCAGAATCGTAATTCTTATTGATTGCAATTAGATGAACAGTTGAAGAATCTTTACTATCTAAAGACGTATAAAAAGAAAAATCTTCTTTATTGCTATTTTTTGAATTAACATATAAATCACTAAATGAACTAAATACATTATCGTAGTTTCTAAAAATCTCGAAAGCACTTTTTATAAACCCAGTAATATCGCCCCATTTGGTAGATAGGAAAATATTTTCCCTGCAAAAATTTCCGAGAACATCTGCTTGAGCAATTGCACCAGAAATATGATTAGAAGCAGAATAATCATACTCAGTAATAGCTAATTTTGTTTCAGGAGAAAACCTTTCAATGCTGCTTTTAAGTTTCTTCAAAATAGCGACTGGAGCAAACCATTCTCCAATCCAGCTGTCTTCAACATAAGAAGAATCCCATAAGCTTCTTGTTGCTTGCATTCTGCGTATAGATGCTTCGCGACTTGTATCACCGGAATAAACTCCTTCTGGCTCCGGATACCAATGCACATCAAGTACATCAACAAGATTTTTATTAACTAAATTAGATTCTTTCTTAATTTCAGAAAGATAAGCATCAATAAAATTGTCATACTTGCTGTAAAAATTCCAATCAGGAGCATCTTGCAGTGTTAAATAAGCATTAAACCCATAAAGGACTGGCCCGAAAACAAGACATTTGCTGTCAATATCCTTTATTGTCTTGGATAAATCAAGAGTTCTTTGGATTAACTCAGATACGAGAACTTTTTCTTTGTGAATTCTTGGATGGGTGTAAGACCAAAGCGATGGTTCGTTATCAAGAGCATAAGCTTTTATTCCGGTTGGTGATTGTGAATTACCGAAATTATGAATTAAAAAATTTAGGCATTCGTCAACAAAAATAGTATCGCTGTTAATATCTGGAGAGAGAGAAAAATCTGAATTCTTCCTATTTGTAACTACTGCCCATCTTGAAGAAGGAGCAGTTTCATTTTCTTCAACAGTTCCATTTTTATCTTTAGCAACGTATCCGGACATAGGCAGAGTAATGAGCGAAATACTATTGCTTTCAATAGATTGTTGATGAAATGTTTTTAAGACAATACCTGTTTCATTTGCCTGCTCTTCTGGAATACCCATTGTCCAGGTTAAATAATTATCATTGCTATTATACCAGTCTTCACCTGCACTTGAGGCATTATTTACCCAATTATAACCAGTGGTTCGATTTCCTCCAAAACGTCTGGCAGTTATCACATTAGGAATTACATCTCCATTACTTCCAAAAATATATGGGCTTATTGAATGTGATATTTCATTTGGAAATATGATTAAAGTATCTTTAAGCTGTGCTGATATTTCCTGAATAAATACAAGAAAAATGATAATTAAAGTTAATTTTTTCATAAAAGAAGTTTTTTTAAGAGTTTTAAAAATTGTCATTCCGAACCCCCTATTAAAAGAAGACTTTTATTTTAAATGGAGATGACAAAATGTGTCATTCTGACGAATGTCAGAATCCATCTTAAAAAATAGTTTTTATTGGTCATTAGTCATTTGTTATTAGTCATTAGTATTTTTACTAATAACTAATGACCAATGACGAATAACTAAAAAGTAAGATGGATT
>DAIOVK010000414.1:0-3392 GCA_036759045.1 Kapaibacterium sp. (SeqCode)
CTTATTAGCTTATTATATATAGACTTAATAGATATAGTATTGAAATATTTAGTAGCGATGTCATTGGTAAACGAAGTGAGAAATCTCGCAACTCCTTGCTAACAAAGAGTTTGAGATTACTCGCTTTGTATCGGAATGACACAAAATAGTAAGTCTTTTAACGAATTATTACACTAATCACGGGAAATTTTTCCGAAAGATGAAACATTCCCTTTCTAAGTACAAATAAGTAAAGGTTAGAAAAATGATGTCCTATATTTGAGATTTAGGACATCTGGGTTAAAAAGTTTGAACTTTACAAAAGTTAATAACAAAGCCATACAATCAACTTGTTATCCGTATGGCTGTAAGCAAATTTGGACATCATTATTCTAATTATGTAGGAAAGTATATTGATTACTCAAATTCAATATGGATATTAGCGGCAGGGGCGCTATGGGTTAATGCACCTATAGAAATTGCATCAATACCTGTGCTTAAGTATGGCTCAATGTTCTTTAAATTAATTCCACCTGAGGATTCAATGAAGATTTTCTTTTCAGTAGGAAAGTTTCTAATAAAATAGACAGCTTCTTTTGTTTTTTCCGGTGAAAAATTGTCTAACAAAATACCGTCAATTTCTGCTCGTAATGCTTCTTCAATTTGCTCAAAATTATCTACTTCAACCTCAATAGGTAAATTATAATCCTTTGCTTTTACACTTTCGACTGCGAGGGTAATACTACCGGCAGCAGCAATATGATTATCTTTTATTAAAATTCCAGATGATAAATCCAATCTGTGATTAGTACCTCCACCGCAAATCACGGCATATTTTTCGAAGATGCGAAGTCCGGGCGTGGTTTTTCGTGTATCTAAAATTCTTATTCCGCTGCTTTTTGCCAATTCTACATATTTACGCGTCTGTGTTGCAACTCCGCAAAGTCTTTGCAAAAGATTAAGCAATGGTCTTTCAACTCTTAACAGATGATTGACATCAGTTTCAATTACAGCAATAGTTGCTTTGTTTTGAATAAAATCACCGTCATCGCAATACATATTGATTTTTGCAGTATCACTAAAAAAATAAGGAATAACCTGCCGACCTGCAAAGACTATACTATCTTCTGCTTCGATAACTCCTTTGCCTTTTCTGGCTTCAGGAAAAATTGCATTTGCAGTAAAATCTCCGTTTGGAGCATCTTCAAGCAAAAACTCATCTACTTTCTGCTTGATATAATCTTCGGGTAATGATTGTAATTGAGGATATAACATTAGCTTAACTCCAACATTTTTTCTAATGGTTTAAGTGCTTTCAAACGTAAATCCTCGTCCATTTCTATACGAGGAGACAAATTTTCGAGTGCTGATGCAATTTTTTCAAGTGTATTTAATCGCATATGCGGACATTCATTGCAACTGCAACCTTCTATATTTGGTACGGGATAAAAAAGCTTTCCGCTGACCTGCTTCTTTAATTCGTGAATTATACCGGATTCAGTTGCTATTATGAATTCTTTGCCTTCTGATTTCTTAGCAAAATTAATGATTCCGGAAGTTGAGCCAACGAAATCAGCATAATCAAGAATATTGGGCGGGCATTCAGGATGTGCCAAAATTAGGGCTTCAGAATGTTTTGCAATAAGTTTTTGAAGTTCAATTTCGGAAAACTCAATATGAACCTGACAGGCGCCATCCCAAAGCACCAGATTTCTGCCGGTCTTTTTCATTACAAAGTTACCGAGATATTTATCTGGTGCAAAGCAAATTTTTTGATTTTTTGGCACTGAATTAACAATTCTTTCAGCATTGGAAGAAGTGCAGATAATATCAGAAAGTGCCTTTACTGCAGCGGAGCAATTTATATAGGAAATTACAATGTGGTCAGGGTATTTTTTTAGCCATTCATGAAATTCATTAGCAGGACAGCTATCAGCAAGAGAACAGCCAGCTTCCATATCAGGAATAATGACGACTTTTTCCGGATTAAGAATTTTTGCAGTTTCCGCCATAAAATGAACACCACAAAACAAAATTACATCTGCATTGCTTTGCTTTGCCTGCTGAGCCAATGCAAGTGAATCACCAAGAAAATCAGCAATGTCCTGTATTTGAGGATTTTGGTAGTAGTGAGCAAGAATTACTGCATTTCGCTCTTTTCTTAATCTATTTATTTTTTCTGTTATATTTTCCATTTAAGAAATTTACATATAAATTTATTGAAAGACTTTTTTTTCACATTAATATTGTAAAATATTTAGTAAATAAAATGTTGCATTAAACGTTAATAGTGTATTATTAAGAATATGAGAGCATAATGAATAACATTAACATAATAAATGAAGAAAAAATACATAGTATTTTAGAAAAAAAGCAAAATCCTGATTCAAAAGAAGTCAGAGATGTTTTAAATAAAGCAAAAGAGCTGCACGGACTTACTCTCGAAGAAATTGCTACACTCTTAACTATTGAAAATCAAGATTTACTTGAAGAACTTTATGGAACTGCACTTTACATAAAGCGAGAGATTTATGGCAACCGCCTTGTCCTTTTTGCACCACTTTATGTTTCAAACTACTGCTCAAACAATTGTCTTTATTGCGGATTCCGTGCCGATAATAAAGAAATTTTAAGGCGTTCATTATCCATTGATGATATAAAAGAGGAAACTCTTGCTATTCTTGAACAGGGACATAAACGCGTCCTTATGCTTATGGGCGAAAATCACAAGGATTGCACTTTCGATTATTTTCTTGAAGCTATTGATGCTGTTTATAGCGTTAAAGATAGTAAAAACAGTTCAATTCGCAGAATTAATATTGAAATTGCACCTTTGACTGACGAAGAATTTCATAAATTAAAAAATGTAAAAATTGGGACTTATACTGTTTTTCAGGAAACCTACCATAGAGAAACATATAAAAAGATGCACCCAAGCGGGAAAAAATCCGATTACGACTGGCGAATTGAAACAATGGACAGAGCTTTGGCTAATGGTATGCACGATGTTGGAATAGGCACCCTTTTTGGACTTTATGACTATAAATTTGAAGTGCTTGCTATGATTGAGCATGCAAAGCATCTTGATGAAAAATTTAATGTAGGACCGCACACAATATCAATTCCAAGAGTGAATCCAGCTAAAAATGCTCCGGCTTCTCTTGAAATTCCTTATAAGGTTAATGATGAAGAGTTCAAAAAACTTGTTGCTGTAATTAGATGCGCTGTTCCTTATACCGGTATGATTCTTTCTACACGAGAGCCGATTTCACTTAGAACAAAATTATTCGACTTGGGCGTATCTCAAATAAGTGCTGGCTCACGCACTAATCCCGGTGGTTATAAGCAGGCATTTGCAATCGACCCAGATGACGAAGGGCAATTCCATCTTAATGACAGCCGTTCTTCTGGTG
>DAIOVK010000415.1:0-3385 GCA_036759045.1 Kapaibacterium sp. (SeqCode)
ATAAGAATTATGTCATCTCCATTTAAATAAAGGTCTTGCTTTATCAGGGGGGTCGAAATGACAGATATACATATTATATCGTTAAAAGCAACTTGGTATAAGATGGATTCTGACATTCGTCAGAATGACACTTTTACTTATGTCATCTCTATTATAATGAAGCACTTGCTTTAGAGGGGGGTTCGAAATGACAAGCAAGTAAAATAGCAAACTACGAGGCATCAAGAACTTTCCTATATTATTCAGCAGCAAATAGTGGCATAACCTGTTCAGCAGTTAAATTTGCCTGTGCTTCAGAAGCATACTGCTTGAAAAATGGCGATTTAATGAAACCTAATTCAATTAATGCTTCTTCGAAAGATTCAATTGGTTCATAATTTGCATTGCCGAGGGGGTGATTATTATTCACTTGGACATTATTCTCCAGCTTATTCATTGCCTGAAGTAGAATATCTTTCTGCCACGCTGTTAGCGATTGAGAGTCTTCGGCAGTAGATGTATTCTTAATATCCTTTACTTCTTTAGATGCTTTGGTTTCCTGTGTTTCCATCAGTTTATTTGCAGTTACATCAAACTGAGCAACCGGGTTGCTCCAAATTTCTCTTATTTCCATTTTATTTCCCTTTCAAACTATAATTTTACTTTTTAAATGTTACTATGCAATTTTAATACCAAATTATTTTCCAAATTTTTAGTATATTTGCATTTTTTGAAAATATATACGGAGAAAAAATGAATATTCTCGTTTGTGTATCACGAGTTCCCGATACCGCTTCAAGAGTTCTTGTCGGCTCTGATGGGAAGAGCATTGATAGCAACGGATTGAAATACGTCGTAAACCCTTATGATGAATTCGCAATTGAAGAAGGTCTTCGTCTTCGCGAAAAAAATGGGGGTTCGGTTACTGTGGTTACAATCGGTGCGGACAGCTCAAAGGATATATTAAGAACTGCTCTGGCTATGGGCGCAGACAAAGTTATTTTAGTCAAAACTGATAAGCTCCCTGATTCCTATTTCGTAATTCATAATCTTGCTGAAATTGCAAAAGAAATTTCACCAGACATTATCTTGCTCGGAAAGCAAAGTGTGGATTACGATTCGTTGCAGGTAGCACCATCGCTTGCTGAAATTCTCGGATTGCCCTCTGTCTCGCTCGTTTCCAAACTTACTATTGAAGGAAATAAAGTTACAGCAGAAAGAGACATTGAAGGCGGAAAAGAAGTTCTTGAAACTGCACTTCCCTGCGTTATTTCAGCACAAAAGGGACTTAACGAACCACGCTATCCAAAGCTTCCGGACATTATGAAAGCAAAACAAAAACCAATTGAAGAAAAAAATGCAATTGATATAAATAATAGAACTTCCATTGTGGAAATGTCTATTCCTTCAAAGAAACGCGCTGGCAAAATTTTAACTGACAGCGATGGCGATATTGCCGAATTAGTTCGTCTTCTACACGAAGAAGCTAAAGTTATTTAATTTAAATAGGAGATGATTATGAAAAAAATTCTTGTTTATTTAGAATCACAAAAAAATACTTTAAAGCGTTCTTCACTTGAAGCAATTTCGGCTGCCCGCAACCTTGCAAAACAAATGAGCATTCCTTTTGCTGGCGCAATCATTAATGCCGACCCGGCAAGCTGCCAAATTGCAAAAGAGTATGGAATGACCGAAATTTTTAATATAAAATCAAATTTACTTGGTAAATATACCTGCTCTGGTTACGCTGCTGCTATTTCTCAACTTGCAAACGAAAAAGGTTTCGACTGCATTTTGCTTTCTGCAAACGTTGCCGGACTTGAAACAGCTCCACGCGTTGCAATTCGTATGCAAGCAGGTTATATAGCAGATTGCGTTGGCTTGGAATTCCAAAACAATGATTTAGTTGCAAAAAAACCTATTTACGCCGGTAAATCTCAGATTTCGACTAAAGTAGAAACAGAAAATAAAGTATTTACATTAAGACCAAACGTTTTTACTGCCGTTAAAGAAGACGCTTCTTCACTAAATATTTCAGATTTTGCTGCAAATATTACAGAAAAAGAAGTTGGAGCCGTTGCTGTTTCAACAATGAAAAACGAAGGCAAACTTGACGTTGCAGAAGCTGACATCATCGTTTCCGGAGGCAGAGGAATGAAAGGTCCCGAGAATTTCCATTTGGTTGAAGAAGTAGCTTCTACGCTCGCTGCTGCTGTCGGAGCTTCACGTGCTGCTGTTGATGCCGGCTGGCGTCCTCACAGCGAACAAGTTGGGCAGACAGGTAAAACTGTTTCTCCTACTCTTTATATTGCCTGCGGTATATCCGGAGCAGTTCAGCATCTTGCTGGTATGTCGTCAGCAAAATATATTGTTGCTATCAATAAAGATAAAGACGCCCCAATATTCAAAGTTACCGATTACGGTATTATTGGCGATGCACTCGCAGTACTTCCCAAATTAAATGAAAATTTAAAGAAAATTAAGGGATAGCTGTCAACTATTGGCTATCAGTTGTCGGCTAATTGTTTTATCTCCTTCCCAAGTGCAACTTGGGAAGGAGTTTTTTTTATGTAGAAAAGATAGACTCCACCTCGCAGGTGGAGTCCATCAAAAGAAAAATAGCAACTTAGTTGCGTTATCATAATAGATATGAACTTGCTATTAAGATAACAATCCTAACGGATTTGAAAATACCACCAAGTCATACTATCAGCAAGCTGATAGCATGACAAGAGATTAAGAAGATGCCAAGTCATGCTATCAACTTGTTGATAGTATGACTGAAGAAATGTTTTTCTTTCCTAATCATCTTCATCAAATAAATCACAAAAATCACAGTTCAAAGACAAAAGGAAAATAATAAAATCCCTGTTTTGATAAAAGAAAAGGAAAAAGATGTCCAACACTTTCCCAAGTGTTAGACATCTGCCAAGAAGAATGCACCCGTAGAGACACAGCATGCTGTGTCTCTACAAAAATTAACAAAACAAACGTAAAGACAGGTCTGAGAACTGTCTCTAAAAAATCAACAAAACAAACGTAGAGACAGGTCTGAGAACTGTCTCTACAAAACAAACAATGCAAATTATCCCGCCAGGGTGGGGTGATTTAAATCGAATTATTTTAAAAAAAAAGTGCGTTCCAAATATGAAAAGTAGTGGTTTGTTCTGTATTTTATAATTATTGTCTGAACTTTCCTTGTTATATTTAGCGTGTGAAAAAAAAAATTAATTTAAAAAGTAGAAAAGCGGTAAAAAGAAAAAAGATACACCTCCCCTTTCCCCTCCTTGTTAGGAGGGGAACGCTAAAACACAGAACAGTTCTTATTCCCCTCCTAACAAGGAGGGGCAGGGGGAGGTGTTAAAAGGTTCTATTAATAAATGAAGTATTTCCTAAGGATAAAAAC
>DAIOVK010000416.1:0-3375 GCA_036759045.1 Kapaibacterium sp. (SeqCode)
AGTTTATGCCAGACAATGACTACTTTGTTATTGTTACGGCAAATGAATTTCAAGTGAGAAGAACTGAAGATGGTGAGATTGTTAATACTTACAAAAAGAATGAATCTTTTTCTTTTCACGAAATTGAATTTACTCCCGACAGCTCCAAATTGATAGTTGCTTACGATAGCATTATTGAAATGAGAAGTGTGAAAGATTTTAGTATATTAAACACTTACAAGTTACCTGCTGATGCTGAAGATTACACGCAATACATTATGGAAATAAAGGTTGACCCAATAAGACCTTATATTTATGTAGTTTTAAATAAACAAAAATATGTTAATAGTTCAAAATTATTTAAAAGGCAAATTTTTATTATTAATAGTGAAAATTTAAAAGAAGAAGGAAAAATTACAACAAGCGAAGACGAGAACTTATATTTGCAAAATCTTGCTTTATCAAACGATGGAAAATATATGGCAGTAAGTAATGAAGGTGGTTCAAAACTAATAGTGTGGAATTTAGAAACCAAAAATAAGATAAATGAATACTGGCTATGCCCACCTTATCATGGTGTTGAAATTTGGGGCTTACCTTCGTGTATAAAATTTTCAGAATTAAATTCAGATAAAATTTACATTTCAGGTACATTCCCTCAAACTGAAGAAGAAACAGACCAACATAGCGGTTTATTTATTTACAGTATAACAGAAAACAAAATAATTGATTCAACTTTTGGAGTAGGTGAAAAGAGGTTATACGAAGGTAACCATTTTGTTTTATTTGAAAATGATAATAAACTAACATTTTCAAGCTATTATTTAACTATAATTAATTTAAAAGATATGTCAATTGATTATCAAAAACGAATTAAATATGGCGAACCTGGAGCATGGGTTAAAATGGTTAATAAAAATAATATATTTATTGGTTATTCAGCATATATGTCAATGGGTATATATGACCCTAGTTCTATTGTTTTAGAATTTGAAAAAATAGTTAAAACATTATATCCAAATCCTACGAATGGCTTAGTTAATATTGATTTAAACTGTAATGGAAATAATAAATATTATGAAATATATGACTCAAATAGTGTTTTAATAAAACGAGTAATAATTGAAAATTGTTTTTCAATATTACAAATTGATTTATCTAATTATAATAATGCTATATATTTTATTAAGATATGTTGCGATTCTAAATTTGAAACATATAAAGTTATTAAGGAGAATTAACATGATTAAGATAATTATAATTATCCTTGTAATTTTAAATATTTATACCTTAAATGCCCAAGATATAGAACCAACTGCATGGCAGTTTAAATGGGGCTACAGTGATTCTCCTAGAGTATTTGAACCAGATTCATTTAAGCAAACATCTATGTTTACTGGATTTCAATGGTATGGTTCTAGAAAAATGAACGATGCTTTACTAAACAATATAAGAGCCGCAGGCAGTTATATTTTTGGATCTGGAAATGAAGAAAATCCTTTGTATTTAGTTCACCAGCCATATTGGATTGATAGCTCAAGCTATGAACCAGCTTATTTTTACGCACCGTTTATGCAATATGAACCAACGTTATTGCTCAATGATACTACAGTTGGAAAGATATTAAGGTCTGCCGACCCATCTGACCCAGTTTTTGGTTTTGAGCATGTAAAAGGAACAATATTATCAGATACAAGTGAGGTTAATTATTCAAGACTGATTCTATATAAAGATTCGTTGGGTAGTTATGGCAGTGATACGGTTCTTATGAATATTTGGCCACAGCCTCAATTTACTACACGTGAATTAAGAAGTGAAAAAAATATTTAAAAAATTCGTTTTTCTTTGAGATAAGAAGTAAAAAAATGTGTTATTATATGTAAGAAAAGTTGTTAATTTAAAAATAATTAAATTGGCAAAAAACTTTCTTTGAAAATTTCCCTACTTCAGCGTTTAAAAATACTGAACTCTGAATTAGGGAAAAGTTCCCTAAAATAAATATTTATAAACATTTAAAGGAATTTTTAAATGAAACGATTTCTGGTTTTAATTGCTCTACTGCTTGCTACGATAACTTTGCAGGCAGGTGAATTGGTGTTCCACTGGAATAAGATGGCGGAAAGCAAGGTATATGACATTGAATTTTATCCGGATAACAACTACTTTATATTGTGTACGGCTAATGATATTCAAATAAGAAACACTGAAGATGGAGAGATTTTTAAAACTTATCAGTTCGGTGCTACTGAAATTGAATTTACTCCTGACAGCAGCAAAGTTTTACTCATTCCAACTGGAGGTGAAACTGGTAGAATCCAGTTAAGAGACATTAAAGATATGAGTTTAATTAAAGAATATACCTTGCCTAAAGATGAAAATGGATTAAACCACTATTTTAAACAACTCGCAGTTGACCCCAAAAAACCTTATGTGTATGCAATAGCAACAAAAATGGGAGAAATACCTTACCAAGGTATGTTCATTGAAAATAAAATAATTGTTTATAATTATGAAACAATGGAAGAAGTCAAGGATATAACACCGGTTGGCTTTGAAAATAAATTTTATGACAATATAGCAATATCAAGCGATGGTAAGTATTTATCGTTTATAAATCAAGGTGAAAGTTACCTTGTAACAATAGATTTATCAACACAAAAAGTATTACAAACATTTAAAATATGCAATAATTATTCTGAAGGTGGAGGCCATGGAGGTTGGACATGTTGTATAAAATTTTCTGAATTAAATTCAGATAAAATTTATTTTACAGGAAATTTTCCACAAAGTAATACAGATTTAGAAGAACATTGTGGGTTATTTATTTATAGCATATCTGAAAATAAAATAATTGATTCTACTTTTGGAGTTGGAAGTGAAAGAGTTTCTGAAGGATATTTCTCGTTAATAAAAAATGAAGAAAGAATGCTTTTTACAAATAAATTTGTTCTATATGTTATAAATTTAAACGATTTATTAAAAGAAATAAGTAGTGGAACATATTATATAAGCCAACAAATACTATATTCAAAAAGTAAAGATGTAATTATAGGTAGAGGTGAAAAACATTTAACAAAACTAACATATAAAAATGGTAGTCAAGTTAAACCAGAACCAGAAATTTATAAGACATTATACCCAAATCCAACAACAGGAACAGTAAACATAGAATTTAATTGTAAAAGTGCTAACTTAAAATATGAATTATATGATTCTAATGGTTCCTTAATAAGAAGTGGAACAATAGAAAATAATACATCAATTTTCCAGTTAGACTTATCTAACTATTCAAATTCTATCTACTTTATAAAAATATATTGTGGTTCTGATGTTCAAACATACAAAGTAATTAAGGAGAATTAAAAATTAAATCGAAAATATTACTATTAATTATTA
>DAIOVK010000417.1:0-3373 GCA_036759045.1 Kapaibacterium sp. (SeqCode)
GCAATTTTTTGAAATTAAATTATTTTTTATATCAGAAACATATTAAATGCGCAATAACAAACTACGATGCATAAGGAGTTTTGAAAGTATGATTTCGCAGATAACGAATATATTTTATTTGTCATTAGTCATTCGTCATTTGTCATTGGTTATTAGTTTATAGCTAATAATGACTAATGACCAATAACAATGACGAATTGGTAACTCACTTTAAAAATAAGAGTTTTCATTTAATAAACTGCTAAATAACAAACTACGATGCATAAGGAGTTTTGAAATATAAAGAAACAACTACTTCGTATTTTTTTGTAACCAAGCAATAACATATTCGAGGAAACCATCAAGGAAATTTTTATCTAAAATGGCGTATTCATCCATTAATCCGGTGTTTGCTTTTTGGAAAAGATGATTGGCATCTTTAAATAACTCAATTTGAAAATTATCATTACCACCTTTTTTCAATGCATTTTCAACTGCCTTCTTATTCAAATCAGGAACGACCTGCAAGTCTTTTTCTCCAAACATTGCTAAAACAGGACATTTAACTTTTTCGAGGTCTTTAGCCGGGTCATATTGAATAAAATACTTATACCATTTAGTTTGAGCAGCTTTAAGTTGCATTTCAGCTCTTTTTTCAAGCTCTTTTTCAGAAATGTTTAATTGTTTACGTGCTTCTTCAGGTAGTTCATCAATACTTTTTTTTAAATCATTTAAAATTATTTCTTTAACTTCATTCCAGCCATTGCCAGTTTTTACAGCTTGCATAACCAATTTTTGAGTTTCTAAAGTATGTGTAATTTCTTCTTCAGAAGAACCACTTGCTCTAATAATAGCTTCGAGTTGCGAAAGAATCACCTGCTCGCCGATTATGCCAGGACCAGACATCAGGATAAGAAATGCGACATCTTTATGCTCTGCTGCAAGCATAGTTCCAATAGCGCCACCTTCACTATGTCCCAGAAATCCAATTTTGTTAGGATTAATTTCTTTCCTTTTCTTTAAATATTGAAAAGCTGCATTAGCATCATCGGCGAATGTCCTGGTAGTTGCATTTTCTATATCGCCGGTATCTGAGCCACCGACTCCTCTATCATCATAACGTAGAACTGCAAAACCAGTATTTGAGAGGTAATTGGCAAGCAATGCGAATACCTTGAACCCGGTAATATCCTCATCTCTGTCTTGCTGACCGCTACCCGAAATTAGAATCACAGCAGGAAAAGGTCCCTTCCCCTTGGGATAGCTGAAAGTTCCGGCAAGTTTTACTTTGTCATTATAAAATGTAGCTTCTTCTTCATTATAATCTGCTGGAAGAAATATTGTTCCTTCTTCTTCTTTTTCTGTTTTTGCTAAGTAAAAAGTGCCTTTCACCCCTGATTGATTGAAATATCCACTTATAGAATCAGATGTGAATTTACCTGTAAATCTTGCAATATTAGTTTGATTCAGGAAGAGTTCAAATGAAACAGTATCCTTAGTAAAATTAAAATTGCTTAATGGCAAGCCAATAGCCATTTGCTGAGGAATATCAAGTTTCCCGGCAATTGAGTTGTTTTCTTCAAAAAATTGTGTTTTAATTATTAACTCATTACCCATAATTTCAATATGCCCTTTCCAGAAACCGGCTATTTCTTTTTGAGCAAAACAATTATATGAAATTGCTATTATTAAAATGAGTAGAAATATTTTCTTCATATTATTTCCCAAAATAAAATAATTCAAAAATAAGAAATTATCCTGAATTATTTAAATTCATTGGCTATTTGTAAAACTAAATTCAGAACTCCGCTCCCTCGTTTTAAGTCATACTATCAACAAGTTGATAGCATGACTTTAAATCTTTTTTTTGTCATGCTATCAGCTTGCTGATAGTATGACTGAGAAAAGATGTCATTGGTAACCCTCTAATAAATTACTTGCTTTATCAGTGGGTTCAATTTGCAATTTATCAAAGCAAAAATTATCATTTGTAATTTCATAGTAAATATTGTTGCAGGAAATTGCTATTTTTGTATTTGAATTATATAATATATAATTAAAGATAATTAGTAAAGGTGGCATTTGAATATAATTTTTAGCGTTTTACCTGTGTTAATATTTCTGATGGTGCTTAACTTATTGGATTCATATAAGTTAGTAAAAATCAATGTAATATATAAAGCACTTCTTTGGGGGGCAATTTCTTCAGGATTGTCTTATGGATTTAATTTCAGTTTAAATATAATATTTGATTTTGACTTTAATATTTATATAAAATTTATAGCTCCATTTGTAGAAGAGATTTTTAAAGCAGCTTTTATTTATTATTTAATCAAAAAACATCGTATTGGATTTATGATTGATGGAGCAATTCTGGGTTTTTCAATAGGGACAAGTTTTGCTTTGTTAGAGAATATATTTTATATAAATGAATTAGTAACTAGTAATTCTTTCGTATGGATTTTACGTGGATTTGGCACTTCAATTATGCATGGTGGCGCAACCGCTATAGTTGCTATTATTACAATGCTCCATACAACGAAGAAATTAAAATCAACATTCGCAGCCATTTTGCCTGGTTTGCTTATCGGGATGCTAATCCATTATTTCTTTAACTCATTTATTATTAGTCCATTAGCTACTTCATTAATTACTTTTATTACTGTACCTGTCATAATACTTATTACATTCAATATTAGTGAAAGTATGCTTAAGAAATGGCTGGAAATTGAGTTTCATACAGAATCAGAATTATTACTGGCAATTAAAAATGGTAGATTTTCCATAACTAAAGCAGGTCAATATTTTAACAGCATTAAAGATAGATTCAGTTCGGAAATCATTGTTGATTTACTCTGCTATATTCAAATATATTTAGAATTGTCAATCAAGGCAAAAGCTGTTTTAATGCTTAATGAATTAGATATTGAATATGAAAAAGATGAATCAATAAAAGAAAGAATTGCCGAATTTAAATTTTTAAGAAAAAGCATCGGAAAAATTGGATTGATTGCATTAAAACCAATTCTAAGATTTAGCAAACGCGACTTGTGGAAAATCCATTTGCTTGAAGATTAATCATTAATACCAAACCGACAACAAATAGTGCAAAATTAAATTGTCATTGGTAACTCCAAAATAAAGCAAGAACTTTATTTAAATGGAGATGACATAATTTTACCTCTGTCATTCTGAAGCGAAGCGAAGAATCTCACAAGTCATTGATATCACGAAACAGTGCTTTTCAGTCATACTATCAGCAAGCTGATAGCATGACAAGAAATAAGTCATGCTATCAGCTTGCTGATAGTATGACTGAGAAAAGATGTCATTGGTAACAACCCCCTGATAAAGGAAGACCTTTATTGAAATAGTGATGACATAAGTTTACCCT
>DAIOVK010000418.1:0-3366 GCA_036759045.1 Kapaibacterium sp. (SeqCode)
GTCTCAGTTTAAAATATAATTATAAACTGAGACTAAATGGCGGAAAAGATTATTTCTTGCACAAACTCTTCGAGATGTTTGACATCTGCTTATTACTTTTCAAACTTTACGAAAGTTAAGAAACTTTCGCAAAGTAAGAAGAATTCAAAGTCATCCGATGACTATCAGTCATCGCATGACTGAAGCACTCCAAAGCATTAATTTTCAACTGTAGGGAGCAGGCATGCCTGTTCCTCTACATTCATTCTCTTTAAATCAATATTAACCATCGGGTTAACCCAATGGTTGATTGAATCCTCTTCTAATCCCTTATTTCTTCATATCTTTCTTTCCAAAATGCTTTCATTCTTTTTGAAAAAGCGTCTTCCTTGCCAAACGTTCCGGGAAAATAGAAAGCGACTGGTTTGGTGTTCATTGGAAAGTAATTTTCTTTTACGAAATGGTAATCGTAGTCGTGTGGATATTTATAATTTTCGCCATATCCTTCTTCTTTCATCAATTTTGTTGGAGCATTTCGCAAGTGTAAAGGAACGATTAAAGAATTTGCTTTTTTTACAAAATCCTGAGCTGCCATCAAACCGATGTAAGAAGCATTGGATTTTGGACAGCAGGCAAGATAAGTAACCCCCTGAGCTAAATTGATACGTGCTTCAGGCATTCCGATTAAGTCAACTGCCTGAAAAACAGAAATTGCAAGAGTTAATGCAAATGGGTCTGCATTGCTAATATCTTCACTCGCAAAAATCACCATACGCCGGGCAATAAAGCGTGGGTCTTCGCCGGCATCAAGCATTTTAGCAAGCCAAAGAAGTGCTGCATCAGGGTCGGAGCCGCGAAGCGATTTGATAAAAGCAGAAATTGTGTCGTAGTGAGAATCTCCTTTTTTGTCATAATACGCAGTCCTTTGCTGTAATGCTTTTTCTAAATGCTTACGAGTGATTTTTACTGCAATTTCATTATTCCTTTTTGAAAATTTAAAAGCTAAATCTATTGCATTTATAGCAGAGCGGGCGTCTCCAGCTGAAATTTTGTAAAGGAAATCCCAGTCCTCAATTTCAATTTCGTATTTATTTAATTGACTATCTTTTTGAATTGCATTTAAAACAATACTTTTAATATGCTCAATTTCAAGAGCTTTCAGATGATAGACCTGACACCTGCTTAGTAGCGGAGCAATTACTTCAAATGATGGATTTTCCGTTGTTGCTCCGATTAGAGTAATTGTTCCTTTTTCAACTGCATTTAAGAGTGCATCTTGCTGAGATTTATTGAAGCGGTGAATTTCATCAATAAAAAGGAGAGTTTTTCTACCTTTTTTTCTGAGCATTTCTGCCTTATTGATTACTTCGCGAACATCTTTTACACCAGATTCAACAGCTGATAGTTTAGAAAAGCTATAATCAGCAGAATAGGAAATAATATGAGCCAATGTAGTTTTTCCTACTCCGGGAGGTCCCCATAAAATAATTGAAGGTATCTCACCAAATTCGATGAACTTGCGTATTGGAGCATCTGTTCCAATCAAATGCTCCTGCCCAATCAAATCATCAATAGCTTGAGGTCTTACTCTTTCCGCTAAAGGCGCATTTTTATTCTGCGTCAATTCTTCGCTATTTTCAAAAAGCATATTCATTAGTTATTAAACTTTCCTATTTAATAAAATATAAAGGATACAGAGTAGAAGTGCATTACGAACAGGATAATTTGTAAAAATTCTTAGAAAACACTACTTTTGCTCATAAAAACCTTTTAACACCTCCCCTGCTCCTCCTTATTAGGAGGGGAGTAAGAACAGTTCTATGTATTAGCGTTCCCCTCCTAATAAGGAGGGGCAGGGGAGGTGTATTTTTACTTTTTTAAACACTTAAATACTCTTTTATTTTTTTTTCCTTATATTACAAAGATTAACAACAACAAAGGAAATTGAGTTAGTTATTTTTTAAAAGGCGTTTTTAAGTATTTCTCTGCTTCAGCGTGGGAGTTTGAAACATCTTTTAAAGCAAGAATTTTTTTATAATATCCTTCGGCATCTGTTCTTCTTTTCTTAATATCATAAATATTTCCGATTTTTAGCAAGGTCTTTGTTTGAAAGCCAGTCGGCTCTTTGTCCAAAAGCTTATTTGCATCATTACATTTAAGGAAATATTTCAGTGCCATATCATATTCACCTCTCGACATTAAAGCATAGCCAACATAGTAAAGCGCTTCGCGTGCAGAGTATTCATCGTAACCTTCTTTTCCCTGAATGTAGTCAACAAGAAGTTCCCGCCAGGTGCTTTCGTATTTTGCAAGGTCGCCCAAAGAAACGTAGCAACGTCCTAAATACCTTTTGAAATATGGATTTTTAGGATATCTTTCATTCAATTCCTTTGCAATTTTTATAGCTTCATTTGCATTGCCTTCAAAATCATAATAAAAATTAAGCAAAGCAACTTTTGATTCAACATTAGCATAAAGAGCGTTTTTTCCTGATGCTTTCAAAAGCGACAATCCTAACTCTCTGTTTCCTTCAGGAAGGAAATAAAGCATTGGTTTCAAAATTGAGTATTTTTCTGGAAGGACAGCAGCCAAATAGCAGTAAAGACCGGTGCCGAGCATAATATCATAGTTCTGGGGAGCAATTTTAAGCAAATCAATCAATATATTATAAGCATTGCTTCCATCATTAATAGCAGGGAACCAGCTTTTTCGCATTGCATAGTAACGCCCGCGAAAACCCATAGCTCCTGCCTTGAAAAAAAGGGATTTTACATCGCTTGGGTCTTTGCGTAATTCTGCATCACAAACTTCAATTACTTTTTCTATTTTTTTTAAGAACAAATTATCGTTTTTTTCTGTACGGCGATATAAATTTATTTTCCACCATTCAATCATTGCATCAAGAAAATAGCCCGCAGGATGCGCCGGATACCTTTTGATTACTTCTTTAAAACACTGACCGGCTTTGATAAACTCTACATTATAAACATAGTCTTTCCCTAACTGAATCAAGCTGTCAGCATCAGATTTGATTATTGGTAACTGAGCTTTTAACTGATTTGATGTAATTAATATTGTTATTAATATTAAATATAATATTTTATGCTTCATTATTTTTCACCATTTTTCAATATCTCAAAAACTTTTGATTAATGACGAATAAATTACAAATTGATTTATTTGTTTAAAAGAAATTGTTTTATTCCTTAATGGTTCGATTTTTTGTTAAACTACTTCAGTATGTAAATTTAATACCAAACTGCTAAATAATAGTGCAAAATTTTAATGTCGTTCAGCCCCCCCTTATAAAGCAAGACCTTTATTTAAATGGGAGATGACATCACTAAAAGTGTCATTCTGAAACAGTGCTTTTCAGTCATACTATCA
>DAIOVK010000419.1:0-3364 GCA_036759045.1 Kapaibacterium sp. (SeqCode)
AGTCATACTATCAACTTGTTGATGGTATGACTTATATCTTAACAAATGCTAAACAACTAAATCTAATTGCTGGACTGTGCCAACAGTTTCATTTTCATTTAAGAAAATCCCTGTTCGGATTGTTTCACCGAGTAATTGGTTTTCTTTAGATTTGAGTTCAAAAGGTGAGTTTATGTTATTGAGATAAATAGCTCCAACTTTCTTTTGTAATAATGACTGAAGGGCATCATTTCCATTTGGGTTTTTCTCCCAAACGCTTAGATTTTGAAAGACCTGGTCACTTTCATCAATCCAGCCATTTCCGTCATCATCAAATTCAGATAGTTCCTGAAATCCGTTGCCTGTTGAAGGTCCGAATAATTCAGAGCCGTTATTAACTAACCCGTCATTATTTTTATCCAATACTAAAAAACCACTTCCAGATTCGAGCATTGAAATACTGTCTGAATTACCGTCAGAATCAATATCAAAATTGAATTTCATTGAACTCAGTTCTGCTGCATTTCCGTTGAAATTTAGGACGAGAGGGTCTTTCTTTGGTGGGCTTCCTGCTTCAATATTGGTTTCTGTTTCCTGAGAATATTCGTAATTTGAAAATAGCTCTAATTGGAAATTAATTTCCTTGCCGTCTTTAGTCAGAATTTTACCTTCACTCGAAAAGTAACTTTGTTGCGATTCTGTTTCGATTTCTTTCTTATTGTATTCATATCCCCATTCAATTAGTGCTTCTTGAGTTGGATAATTGATTTGTTCGGTTTCCTGAGCTTTTTGAAAATCGGAATATGAGGTAATGTTGAGTTCTTTCCCGGTCATCTGCTCATAAATCGTTTTGATTATACGCAATCTGAAATCAAGAGAAGAATCGTCATCTTCCTCATCTTCTTCATTTGTAATGGAGTTATTTTTATTTATGCTTGCAGCAATAGCAGAATCTGAAATCTTTTTTGTGTAATCAATTTGGCTAATATCAACACTGATTGATGGCAATAATTCATCTTTAATTACTTGCGGATTTTCAACTGCTCCATTTGTGTTTTCCTTTTCCTGAAGCTTCTCTTTGCCAATCCAAAAGTTAACTTCTTCAAGGACTTTCTTCAAGATTGTCTTTGAATAATTGCTATCCATTTTTATATTTGAACTTTGTATCTTCATTTTTCTTATTTTTACACAAAAGTTGTATCGGAAATTTTTAAAAAAACTTTAGGAAGAAAATGATAGTAAAAAAATATATTAAAAAAATTGAATTTAAAGAAAAATTATTTGATTGTATTGTTTGTTTGAATTCCAATTTACCATCAATACGTTTTTTTAATAAATTCAAAAATATTAAAATACTTGCTGCTGATGGTGCTGCTATAAAACTATACAAAAAAGGGATTATAGCAGACTTTGTAATCGGTGATTTGGATTCTTTTAAGCAAAGTAAAGTTTTTGAAAGCTACACTAATGACAAGGTTATTTACGATGAAAGTCAGGAAACAAACGATTTTCAAAAAGTATTGGATTTTGCAATTAAGCAGGATTTTCATAATATTTTAGTCGTTGGCTTTCACGGTGGAGAATTGGAGCATACTTTGAACAATTGCAGTATTCTATTCAAATATAAAAACTTGCTCAATCTTTGTGTTTACGATAAAAACCGCTATGCCATACCAATTGATGAAAGCGTTGAGCTCAATTGCAAAGCAGGTGAAGTTATATCATTAATACCTCAAACAAAAACAATAATTAAAACGCAAAATTTAAAATGGGAATTAAACGACGAAATTCTTGAACTGGGTGTAAGGGAAGGTGCAAGAAATATAGCAACAAACAATAGTATTTTCTTAAACATTAAAAAAGGAAGTTTATTACTTTTTTTTGATGCAAGATTACCTTTTGCACCAAAAAAATGATTATATTTGTCTAAAAATTTTTTTTTCATTTTCAATTAGAAATAATGATTTCTTTTTATACTAAATATATCTCAAATATCTGTCATAGCTTTGAGCTTGATACTAACATACAAAATAGTAAAAATATTACGTTTATAACTGGTGCGTTTGGTACCGGGAAAAGCAATTTAGTTGAAAAAATTGAAAATGAACTCGTAGCAAGAAATATTGTTGATGCGGTAATCAAATTTGATGATGCAGAAAATATCAGCTTCCTAACTGAATTTATAAGGAAAGCATTAGATAATTTTTATTCAATTGAAGAAGGCAATATTGAACAGTTTTCCTTTTCTGAAACTAATTATAATTTGATAACTTATAATGATTTATTAAATAAATTAAATAATTCAAATCAGGATTTAACTCAACTCTATCTTAAGCATAACGTTTTAAGGGCTTATTCCGACATAAGTAACAGCAATGAAAATATAGAAGATACTCAATCTTATATCAAAGCAGAAATTGAAGCATTATTTCAAAAGAAAGGTGAGCGGAGGTTAATATTAGAAAATCAGAAAGTAGTTGTTGAATCATTATTAGTTGACTTAATGAGCTATTTTTTTGCTGATATATTCAATAGTTCTGAAAATGTAGATTTATCAAATATCCATAAAAGAAAAATTGTATTCATAATTGACAATTATGAATATATCTTTGGAAGTGTTAATCAGTGGCTGGCTGAGTTTTTCTTTCATTATTGTTATGATTTAAATTTCGGAGATTTTATAAATTACAAAATTGATGTAATCAATCCACAAGCAAAAATATCAGACTTTTTTGATTTTAGATTTATTATTGCAACTCGGGAAAATCTAAGTGATTTTTTGCCTGAATATTTCATCAATTATTCTGAAATGGCTGAAATTTTCAGATTAGAACCGATGACAGAAGTTCAGTTCAATAATTATCTGGAAGCACAGGACATTCAGCTTGGTAATTGTGAAAAAGATGTATATGAAATAACAAGCGGGATTCCATCTCTAATTAGTTATACTCTTGAATCTATAAGCCAGATTCAAGGTGAATTTAACTGCTCGCTCGTTTATCTTTTTGCTTATGAAAGCATCTTAAAACATAAATCTGAAGAACAAAAAGAATGGATTAAATGCGCCTCATTCCTTAATGAAATTGAACCTAATGCCTTAAGATGCTTCCCGCTCATAAATAAAGAATACAAAAGAGCTTATAATTATTTAAGTAAATCAACTGAACTATCTTACTTTACAAAAAATTCCAACAAATTAAAATTAAATAAAGTAATAAAAAAATATATAAGTGAAGCTGTAAAAGTTAATTCGATGCAAATTGCTAATATTTATGAAGAAATTGCTGCATCATACAATAACCTGAAAGATTTTTTGAATAAATACGATAATTCCGAAATTGAAATTTTAAAAGAATTAGCTTACTTCAAGTGCTTCAACGTTCCA
>DAIOVK010000420.1:0-3354 GCA_036759045.1 Kapaibacterium sp. (SeqCode)
GCTATCGGCTGTCGGCTATCGGCTGTCGGCTATCGGCTGTCGGCTATCGGCTGTCGGCTATCGGCTGTCTGAAGTTGTTTTTTCTTCAATTTTGTCATTCGTAATTAGTCATTCGTCATTTGTAATTTGTATAAAACTAATGACCAATAATTAATGACCAATGACCAATAACAAATAACCAATAACCAATGACTAATGACCAATGACCAATGGCTAATAACTAATGACATAACAGCCGATAGCCGATAGCCGATAGCCGACAGCCGATAGCCAATAGCCGACAGCCGACAGCCGACAGCCGATAGCCAATAGCCGACAGCTGAAAGCCGACAGCTGAAATCTAAATACAGAAAACTGTTTTTTTATAAATTTGGAGCTTTTTATGAAAAAAATCATTTTATTATTGTTGTTTGCACTTTGCATTCAATCAAATTCTCAGGATATACAATTCAGGAGTGGGATATTTCTTCATCACTCGACTGGTGGCTGCATTTGGGGACCTAATGGCAGCCCGACAAGCGTTCCAGATGAAATTGTCGCATATAATTTAGAACACAATTATTCCGGAGAAAATGTCTGTTCTTTGAACGAAGAGGGCTGGCCCGTTGACCCTTGGGATAATGAATGGTATCGCTGGCATTCAATTTTCGATAACGAAGACGAAACCGCAAATATCCTTCCATATCTCGAAGCAAACAAGATTATCATTATAAAATCCTGCTTTCCTTCGTCAAATATGTGGGGTGGCTGGGGAAGTCCGAATGATACTTTGGATTACGGAACTAAATCGGTTTATAATTATAAGTGGCACTGGCGCAATTTCATCAGAGTTATGGCACAGCATCCTGATAATTTCTTTGTTATTTGGACTAATGCACCGTTGGTTATGAACGCAACAAATGAAAATGAAGCATACTTTTCACACCATTTTTGTAAATGGGCAAAGGATACTCTTGCAGCAGGACTTGACCCGTTATTCCCTGATTTTCCTCCAAATGTTTTTGTATTTGACTTTTTCCATAAACTTGCTGACAATACAAACACCTTGCCTTTAATTTACGCTAATGACGAATGGGATAGCCACCCGAACGCTGCTGCTACTGCACTCGTTGCTCCTCAATTTGTAGAAGAGGTTTTTGATAATGCAATTCAATACGAATTGAGTTTTTATTTATCTGCACCAGTGCTTCAAAGTCCGGAGAATAATTCTGTTGAATTACCAAACAGTCCGCTTCTAATTTGGAACGCTGTTGAAGATGCTGTTTCTTATAATTTACAGGTATCAACATCAAACGAATTTGAAAATCCTGTAATCAATCTGGAAGGAATAACTTCTACAGAACTACAGATAAACGATTTGGAATTTAACGCTCAGTATTTTTGGCGTGTCAGAGCAGTTAATGATATTGGAATGAGCTTTTGGTCGGAAGTATGGAACTTTACAACTGCTTATGAAACATTTCAAATAAATTTAAACGAGGGCTGGAACTACGTTTCAACTTACTATGAATCAACAACACCAAATCTTTACGAACTGTTTAGCGATATTCTTAATCAAATCAATATAATTAAAAATGGCTCCGGTCAAATCTTTGTTCCTCAGTGGGAAATTAATCAAATCGGAAATTGGAATGTTCACTCTGGTTACAGAATTAATGTTACCGAGCAGTGCAGCGTTACTGTAAGCGGAACAAGAGTCGTACCTGAAGAAACACAAATTCCCCTTAATGCTAGCTGGAATCTTGTTCCTTATTTGCGAAGCAGTTCAATGCAAACAGCAACAGCAGTTCAATCGGTTTCTTCAAATTTAGTATTCATAAAAGATATTTTTGGGAATTTATATTATCCAGCTTTTGGGATAAACACTTTAAGTGAATTACAGCCCGGAATAGCTTATTGGTTCTATATGTCCGGAGCAGCAAATTTGATTTATCCGGAGAATTAGCTATTGGCTTACGGCTTACGGCAGTCGGCTAACAGCTATCAGGGGGTTACTTCTTCCCAAGTTGAACTTGGGAAGAAGTATGAAATTTCACAATGCTTTATCAACCATTGGGTTAACCCGATGGTTGATTTCCTTAGCAATGGATTGCAAGCCCTTGTTAGTAAGGTAGATATTCCATATCTGACAGATATGGAATATCTTTTTTATAAATAGCCACTATCTTTAGATAGTGAAAAAAATATTACCCTGTTCTTATCTACTCTCCACGAGCTAAAGCTCGTGGCTATTAATTTTACAAATCCTTATCTATTACGATTTTGCAACTACGTTGCTATTTTTTCCCAGATTGACTCCAAGCTTTTTTCTATTCTTCAGTCATACTATCAACAAGTTGATAGCATGGCTTTTATTCTTTCTTCTCTTGTCATGCTATCAACTTGCTGCTCGTATGACTTTTATTCTTTTTTTCTCTTGTCATGCTATCAACTTGTTGATAGTATGACTGAATAACAAATCTACATCTTAACAAACATCTTAGAATACCTGTTTCCACCAATTTGCAATACGCAGCAATAAGTGCCAATAGACAAATCTTTCAAAGAGATTTGCTCTTTGTTCATTCCATAAATCAAATTTGATTTTTTGATTGATGAAACAGCAGTTCCTTGCATATCAATAATTTCTATTTCGCAATTATTTGAAAAATCATTTGAAAATTCAATATAGAGTTCGTTATCAGCGGGATTTGGAAAAATGGAAAAGACATTATTTAAATGAATTGTATTTGTAACATCAGAGAAATCGCCAGTTGTAAAAGTCCACGCTTCAGACCAAACACCAAAATTTTCGCCATCACCGGCACAGACACGCCAGTAGTATTTTGTATTTTTTTCAAAAGTATAACTATAATTATGTTCAGGTGAAGTTATTTCCAATAATGGGAATTGGAACCTGTATTCTTTTGCTACCTGCAATTTATAATATTCTGTATTAGCTAAATTTTCCCACTGAATATCAACATTAATTGCAATATTTGTAGTATCTTTAACTGGTTTGAGTAACTGTGGGGTAACAGCTCCTATTCCGCTCCAAACTGAATAAAGTTTTGAAATAGTAGCATCACTTGAAAAAAATGCTGTGTCAGTATGTTGGATCCATAGCTCGTCTGGTTTATAATTGACTGGTATTGAAATACTTTTCTCTGCAAGAATCTTAAATGGAAATGTGATTTCTTTGCTAATAGAAAAATGTGTATGGTCTGACCAAGAAATTGAATTTATATCAATACCTACAAGACTCTCATTTCTCAATTCTATAAATTGAACTTCCTCTGTATTTAAGGGGACATTTTCCCAACTAGTGTAACAATTCTTAAGAAACCTTATTATATAATTTAAAAGGATCGTATG
>DAIOVK010000421.1:0-3343 GCA_036759045.1 Kapaibacterium sp. (SeqCode)
CAATGATAACACAAGATTTGAGATTTCTCGCTACGCTTCGAAATGACAAGAAATTATAACCAGTTTTTTAATGAATTACTACACTAGAAAGTATAATTTCGTTAATTTTCCAAAAAGTAAAGGTCGTCCTTTATCTTGGGGGGTTAAATTTAAAATATTTCGAACTCTCCTTCTGTTACTTCATATATTATTATAGCTTACAAAATATTTAAGCTAATTCAATAGTTTAAAATATTGCCTTATCTAAAAATATTATAAAAAATAAAAATACTTCTTGCAAATGAATTACAGAATAGTTAATTTATTCTGTAATTGTGTGTTATTTTTTTAACTAAATAAAAATAGCGAAAATACAAAACAATAAAAAAACCCGCAAAACCACCCCAGCTTAAGCTCCGTAGTTTAGTTTACAACTACATTAAATGAAATAAAAAATAATTAAATAGTTTTAAATTTATTCTAAAAGGTGAGGTATGAAAAAATATTTTCTCATTGCATTATTCTTATTTATAGCAGTATGCTATTCTAATGCTACAGTAATCACTGTAAGTGCTTCCCAGCAGTTGTATAAAGCACAGTACTATAATTTGCAGGAAGCAGTAACTGCTGCTTCTGCCGATGATACTTTATACGTTCACGGCTCTTTTGAAGGAGTTGATTGCACAATTGATAAAAAACTCACTATAATCGGGCAGGGATTTCATTCAAGTATTCCCCACCATAAGACAATTATAAATAATTTTAATTTATATGGAGCAAATGGAACTGTTATTAAAAATTGCCAGCTAAATTATTTAAACGTATATGCAAATGGTCAAAGCGATAATGTTACTGTTAAAAACTGTAGAATATTATATTATATGAATGTTAATGGAAATAACTGGAATATAATAAATAATATTTTTTATGGAGTAAATGGTTATCTTAATATTAATAACTGGGCAAATATTTTAGTAGCAAATAATTTATTCTTTACACAGGGCACTTATTCGATTTATTATTCTAATCAGAGTTTGCTCGTTGACCATAATATCTTTTTCACAAGTGCTTGTGAAAATATTCAAATATTTATTGATGTAAGCAATGCCTATATTTCCAATAATATTTTTTATGCCAGAAGTGTTGCAGGCGTTACATTATCATTTTTTGCTAATAATATTACATATAATACTGATGTAATTCCTTATGGCGATAACCTTGGAGAAAACAATATAAATGCTTCTGACCCACTATTTCTAAATGCTCCATTAGTACTTACAGATTGTGGATGGCCTTATTGGAATTTATGGCTTCTAAATTGGGACTGGACTCAGAATTTTCATTTCCAAGCTGGCTCACCTGCTATTGATGCTGGTAGCGATGATACTGATTTAGGTATTTACGGTGGCAGCTTCCCCTGGCGAGACAATCAAGATGGCACTCCTGATTATACAGGCGAACCATTATCACCACAAACACAATTTCTAAATCTAAATAAAACTTTCACTGGTACTGACGGAACTATTCAGTTCAACTCACAAGCAAAAAAGAAGTAAAGGAGGAAATATGAAAATAATCAAATTTTCTTTACTGCTTATTCTGACGTTTCTGCCAGTAAGTATATATTCTCAATATATAATTAACGCAGAATACTTCTTTGATAACGACCCGGGATTAAGCAACGGAATTCCAGTTACAATAGTTGCAGGAGATTCAGTTAATATCCTTGATTCAATCAATGTTTCTTCATTAACAACAGGATTACACTTTATTACAATACGCTATAAAGATAGTTCTGGCGTTTGGAGCCACAATACATCCAAAATGTTTTTTGTAATGGATTTGCCTGATGTGAATGAAATAGTTGAAAATTCTTACCCGATTATTCAGGCAGAATATTTTATTGATACTGACCAGGGCGTTGGTAATGGAGTTCCTATTCTTTCAGAAAATCCTGTTGACAGCTTAAATATTTTAGATTCTATACAGGTTTCTGAGCTTAATACTGGCTTACATTACTTTACAATCAGGTATAAGGATAGTTTTGGGAAATGGAGCCATAGTCAATCGAAACCGTTTTTCATTATGAATTTTCCTGATGTAAATGAAGTAGTTGAAAATTCCTACCCGATTATTCAGGCAGAATATTTTATTGATACTGACCCTGGCGTTGGCAATGGAGTTGCAATTCTTTCGGAAAACCCTGTTGATAGCTTAAATATTTTAGATTCTATACAGGTTTCTGAGCTTAATACTGGTTTACATTACTTTACAATCAGGTATAAGGATAGTTTTGGGAAATGGAGCCATAGTCAATCGAAACCGTTTTTCGTTATGAATTTTCCTGATGTAAATGAAGTAGTTGAAAATCCCTACCCGATTATTCAGGCAGAATATTTTATAGATACTGATCCCGGTGTAGGAAATGGTGTCGCAATATTTTCCGAGATTCCTGTTGATAATTTCAATATTTTAGATTCAATCCAGGTTTCTGAACTTAATACTGGCTTACATTACTTAACAATCAGGTATAAAGACAGTTTTGGAAAATGGAGCCACAGCCAATCTAAACCGTTTTTCACAATGAATTTGCCTGATGTAAATGAAGTAGTTGAAAATCCATATCCGATTATTCATGCAGAATATTTTATTGATGAAGACCCCGGTATTGGTAATGGAATTGCGATAATATCTGAAGAACCTGTCAATATAATGAATATTGTTGATTCTATTGCTGTTTCACTTGAAGTAGGGCAACATTCATTAACAATCAGATATAAGGATAGTTTCGGGAAATGGAGCCATAGCGAAACTAAGCAATTTGTAATTTCTGAAACACCACCACTTGTTGTCGATGGTTTGGTTGCTTATTACCCTTTCAACAATAACACAATTGATGAAAGCTATAACGGAAATAATGGCACTCCTTTCGCATTAATCCCTGCTGTTGACAGATTTGGTAATAATAACCGGGCATACTATTTTGATGGTGATTTCAGCAGAATAGTTGTTCCGGATAGTCCTACACTCGACATACAAAACAGCATTAGCTTATTAGCTTGGATAAAAACGAACTACCCTTCCTCTGGAGACATTGAAGGTCATATTATTTCTAAACACTGCACTAATTGGTCAAGAGCATATTCATTATTTGCTAACAGCGGTGAATCTTCTATTGGGGATTCATTAGGTATGGAACTCATAGACCAAAATAATGAGTATTATAGATATTTATATTACGCAGACACAAATAATGTTTATGATAATAACTGGCATTTGATTGCAGCTACGTATAATAAAGAAACCAGCACTGCCAATGTTTATATAGATGGACGATTAAAAAGCAGTTTCCAAACCCAACAAT
>DAIOVK010000422.1:0-3325 GCA_036759045.1 Kapaibacterium sp. (SeqCode)
TCCTGAAAATCTGATTTTGTAATTTCCTTCAGGCACAAAGAAGCTAAAATGACCTTCGTTATCAGTTACTGTTGACATATACAAATAACCGGGTTGGTCGTCATAAGGATATTCAACATCTGGCATAAAAACATCAACAGATGCAAATGGAACATTTTGACTGTTTTGGTCAGTAACTGTTCCATTTATGTATGCACAGGGATAATCGAAATTGTAATTATCAACAGTAATATTAATAATTTGTTCAGCATATTCAGTCGGAGCATCTATATAATATGCTTTTATTGTAAATTCATAGCTGCCAAGTTCAGTTGGAGTCCATTCTATTGTGCCATCTGTTGCTGAAATTACCATACCTTCCGGTGCATCTATTAAAGTAAATTCAATTGGTTCCTGGCGGCTCGTCCAAACATAAGGAGTATATGAGAAATATTCATCAACAGCAAGAATTAGAGGATATGGTGGATAGGAAGCGAAATAAATGCTTGGTGGTTCTTCAATATTTAAGTTCTTGGTTACAATATCTCCACAGTCAATAACTATTGTTGCAAGTGATGTATCTACATATTTGCCATTCATTGAGAAAATTCCTAATTGATATGTTCCTTTTGGTAATTCTAATAAATAATAGCCATTTTCATCGGTATATGTTTGATAATAATTTACTAAAGCATTTGGATTAGAAATTAGGTATGCAAAAACATATACATCAGGAGCGGGTTCTAAACTGCCTTCGTAAAGTACTGTTCCTTCTAATGTAGCGCAAGGCACTTCTTCTTCTCCCATTACATATACATCAAGCCAGCATTGTCCGGTAATATCTGGATTGTCCAGCAAATATGCTGTAATTAAATAACTAAAATAACCGGGGTCTTGGCTCGTCAATGTAAATTGACCTGTAACTTCATCAATTGTGGCGATGTCGTTATTGGTTATATCATAGAGCTCATATCTAAGCTCACCGGGCAGGTCTGTAACAGCGTTGAAATCAATGTTCAGCATCTGCCCAATTTGTATCGTCTCTTCAACAAAGTAACCGTTTTCAAAAGTTATCGTTGCTGAATCTCTTTGCGCCCATAATGGCGAGCTAAGTCCAAACATCAACAAAAGAAATGCTAATGTAAGTTTCATTTTAATTTTTGAGTTTATCATTTTATTTCTCCAAAAATTTTGTTAAACATTCACTCTTAATATACTCCTTACTTCAGTTTTGTTTCAGAAAATTTCAAACTATTATTTTATTTTTTGTAATTTGTTCGTTAATTGAGAGATATAAGAATTTATTGGCTTTATTTTTTCAGATGAACTCCACGCTTGAAGTGGAGTCCATCTGAGTATGCATAAAACGTAGGGAACAGGCATGCCTGTTCCCTACAAAAATATAAAGCCGATAGCAGCACACATTTTTTACCGGATTTTGAAAACGAAAACACTTTTGGGGGTTAAAAATAAAATGAACTTCACGCTTGAAGTGGAGTCCATCTTACTGAATAGAGTTATCCGATGACTTAAAGTCAGAACACCTGCCCCAAAAACGATAATAAAAGAGTTAGGAGATTTGCCACGTAAAGAATAATTTCGCTTTTAATCTCCATAATAAATTATGGAGTTACTCTAATTATTAGAATAACTCCTAAATTTATTTAGGAGTTATATGTTTGCAATTTTGTGAAATTACATTAATTTTAATATCTGAACTATATTTATTGCGAAATAACAAACTACGAGGCATCAGGAGTTTAGAATTTAGCTTTCGCAAATTTCCTAGTGCATTAAAAAGTTAGTAATTATATATAACACAAATACATAATAATAATACCAGAAAAGATATTAATCACTAATCACTTATCATTAATCATTAACTATTATTTTCCCTGTTTTTATAAAATTATTTCGGGAAATTGTTAGGAAATAAAGACCGCTGCTAATATCGTTTGGAATTTGTATTCCTTCATTCATTTCAGATAAATTTATTTTATTTTCATAAACTACATTTCCAATAGTATTATAAAGTTTGATATTATAAGCATCACCATTAATAATGAAATTCTTTACTTTCAATTTACTTCCTGCTTTTATAGGATTAGGAAAAAAAGAAAATTCACTTTCCTGAATAAATGCTTCTTCAACAGGATTTGCATCTGGCTTAAGTTTATAAACCAAACCTTCTGTTGTAAAAATAAATGAAGTGGATGGACCGGTCATAATCCCACAACGTGATTCTGTTGTTGTATCATTTTCAAATAAGAAAGAGCGTCTCCAGTTTTTTCCGCCATCGTTAGTTAATAGTACTTTTCCTTTAGGACCACCAGCAACTCCATTCATTTGATTATAAAAATGAATCCATCTTAAACCGTAAGGTGGTTCAATCTTTTCGTTTAGTTGATATTCCCAAGAATTACCACCATCAGTAGTGTTTAAAATAACATCATATTCATCATAAGCAGTATTCAAATCTGGAGAATATAGTTTCATCCAGCCATTTAAGGAATCTACAAAAGACATTTTAAAAGGTTGCCTGAAACCACATTCTAAGACATTCCAGTTAATTCCTGCATCTGTAGTAGAAATAATTCTAGTACTATCATCACGAACATTAACACCAATTTTGTAATTATTTTCATTAATAACACAAAAATCAAACAATATTCTGTGAGTTTCCTTAACTGGTAATTCAACAATATTCCAAGTAAATGCACTATCATCTGTTCTATATAAAAAAAACTTTGATGAAATGAATCCGGTCTTATCATTAAGCATATCAACTCTTTGTATATCTAAATTAAAAGTATTTGCCTGTAAGAGCTGCCAGTTAATTCCTGCATTGGTTGTTCTGTAATATCTACCGGAATCGCAACCAACTATTATTGTATTAATTGTAGGGTATGAAACGCATTTTGGATTTATTCTGCCTATTTTGTTTTCAGAATCTAAATAAAGAAGAGAATCGGGAAGAATTTGAGCCCAACTTACACCCGCATCTGTAGTCTTAAACAGTCTTGGAGCCGAAATTACGAAACTGTATGATATAGCAACAAGGTTTAAACTGTCGCAGGCAGATACATCATAAAACTCTTTATTATATGTATGGAATATTAGCTCCCATTCTTCCTTGTAATCTGAGCAGAATAAATTTGAAGTTGTAAGAAGAATTAAAAGTATAATTATTTTTTTCATATTTTCAAGATTAGTAATGATTAAAAACAAATTATTATAAGGGAATTTTAAAAATTCATTTTCTCTTGGAATAGTCATACTATCAACAAGTTGATAGCATGACTTGAATAATCTCACAAGTTATTGCTACCACAGAGCTTGAGTTTCC
>DAIOVK010000423.1:0-3309 GCA_036759045.1 Kapaibacterium sp. (SeqCode)
TTTTTTTAACCACTACTCTCTGGATTCTTCACTTCGTTCAGAATGACAGACAAACGTAAAGATGTCATTGGCAACGGAGTGAGGAATCTCAAACTCTGTGGTAGCAATGACTTGTGAAATTCTTCGCTGCGTTTCGGAATGACAGGGTAAACTGATGTCATCTCCATTTAAAATAATAGTCTTCATTTATCAGGAAGTTGCCAATGATAAGACTGCGAAATAAAAAAACTACCAGAGGTCTGGAGTTCTGAATTTAACGATTCGTCACCTTAGCATTTGGTTTGCCAGTTTTCTTATTTTTTATTTGCCACTCGGCTGTTTGCAAAGCTGAAAAGCAGTATGTTCGCATTGAATCTGCTTTAACGTTCAATTGATTAATTAAATCAACTGCTGAATTTTCTTTGTAATTATAAAGTGATTCCTTTCCTTTTTTTCGATAAATATACAAAAACTCATTATTAATGCAGCCGATATTATCGTCTGTGCAAAAATATATAAATTCCCTTTTCTCTTTGTTTAAATCAATTCCAAAAGTATTATTAATATAATTAAAATTTAACAATCCCATAATTGTTGGAAATATATCAATTTGTCCAGCAAGATTTTCACTTTTGGAAGGTAATATTCTTTTGGGGAAATAGAAAATAAGCGGAGAATGATGATAATCAAGAGGAACATCGTAAATACTGCTTTTGATTTTAGCTCCATGGTCGGCGACAAAAACAAATAAAGTGTTTTCAAACCAACTTTCTTTTGATGCTAATTCTAAAAAATATTGAATTGACCAATCAGCATATTCAACAATAGATTTTGAAATATCTTTGAAATGCGATTTGAACGAAATACCTTCAGGAATAATTTTTGGGTCGTGGTCCGATGATGTTAGCAAAGTTGCAAAAAATGGTTTTCCGCTTTTACTTAATTCATTCAGATAGGAAATGGAATGTTTAAACAAGAGATGGTCCGGAATACCGAGTGTGCTTTCAATCTCAGTTCCCGGGTAATCCTTTTGGCTAACTATTTTTTGGAATGAGTTATAACTTAAAAAGCCGGCTATATTATCGAACTGCTCATCGTGAGTAGTGAAATAAATAGTGCTGTATCCTTTTTCCTCAAATATTTGCGGCATAGAATAGTATTTTGGTATTTCAACAACGTTCATCGGATGCCGGTTAAATATTGCAGGATATGAAAATATAGTTGAATAGATTCCATTGTAAGTATGGATTCCGGCTGTATAGGCGTTTGAAAACAATAATGATTTATTTGAAATTGAATCTAAAAAAGGTGTTAGCTTATATCCGTTTTCAGAAAAAGAAAATTTTTCATAAGACATACTTTCCATAATGACAACAATAACATTTGCTTTTATCTCCGATGAATCTGAAAAGTATTCTCTTGCTATTGGGTATGTACTATAATTTTGAGTAATATTTAAGTGTTTTTGTAAGTTTTTTATTGCATTATCTTTATCCATTAAATTAATTGATTGATTTTCCTTTTTATTTTTTTCGATAATGCTTTCAATAAAAGTGAAAACAGGATTGAGACCCAGCATATTTGGAAAAGCATAATTTGAAAAGTATGCTGTTCCAATTCTTATAGGTGATTTAATAGCAACTCTTCCTCTCGCACCTGCAAATAGAAGTAGCAGTATTAAAACTGAAAAGACAGACAGCTTTAATATTTGAAAAGAATTCTTTTTGTTAAGTTTATGAGGGACAAACAAGGAAAAGATTTCTTCGCTTTTTAAATATTTATTTTTTAATTTAAAAACAAATATTGAGAAAGCAATGATTAAGCAAATGGCTATAATAGCAAAAAGCAGAAAGAATGGCTCCTGTATTATCATTTGCAAACAGAAGAGCGGAGTATCAATCCAAGTTAAAACAGCTACAGTAAGACGCGTAAAAAAATGATTAAAAAATGGAATATCGGCTGAACATATTAAAAAAGCAGCGCCATATAGTATTGATAAATAAACAGATACAAAATATAATAAAGTTTTGTTTAATATAATATTTATTTTTACTTGTGAATTTTCGATTTTCTCTTCTGGATTTTTATTGAGTTTGTACTTTTTTATAATAGTTGTTGTTATTTTCAGAATAGATAAAAGAAAGAATGGCAGGATTAAAAAATAAGAAGAAATCACAGTATCGAATCTTAATCCGAACCAAAAACTATTTAACAGGTGATAAGTCAAATCTGGAATTTTTTCTAATTCATTAATCTGTGAAAAGAGCAGAGTAATCCTGAATAGTGTGAAAATGACAAGACCAGCAAGATAAACATAGAATATAAATGCTAAATGATTGTATTTTGTTTTCATATTCCCAAAGAACTATAAAAAAACAAAATTACTAAAAATGGCAAAATGTTTATATTAATATTTTTTATTATCAATTAATAAATAATTTATTTTATTATTAAATATTTGTAAATTTGTAGAAAATAATAAAAAATAAAAAATATATGCCCAAAAATCGAGCATAGTTTTTTTAATGAAATAAGTATTTTGTAATTAAACATTATTTAAATAATAAACTTAAAACATAAAATAAATATTACAACATATATATTAAGTAATTATATAATATTCATAAATATAAAAGGGATTTTATGAAAAAAGCATTACTTCTTTTGTTTGTTCTTTTAATTGTTGCTTGTGGAAGCGATTCTCCATCATCTCCATCTAAAACGGCTTACGACACTATTAATGGTGAATGGAAAATCACATTTGATGGCAAGGAGCTAATATATAATATTACTGCAGGAAAAAATTATTGCTATTTCCTTGGTAATAAATACGATGGAATTTGGGGCTCAAATGCTTTTACCGGTTCATTTGTAATGTATAATCAAGGAGTTCGTTATGATAATACTTTGAAATTAACTCTCGTTGATGAAAATACTATAAGCGGTTATTGGGTAGCTAATTGTATTATTAATAATCAAGGTTATTATTACTCATCTGATATTTCAGGTAAGAGGAATTAGAATTTAAATTCAGAACTCCTTGAAATAACAAGTTGAGATTTGCTATCTGCTGCTAGCTTTCTGCTATCAGCAGTCAGTTTATGGTTTATAGTTTATGGTTTTCGGCTGCCAGAAATTTATCACTAATCATTTATCATTAGAGATTGGTCATTAGTTTCAGAACTCCTGATGCTTCGTAGTTTGTTATTTCGCATGCTTGTCATTTCGAACCCCCTGATAAAGCAAGAGCTTCATTATAATAGAGATGACATAAGTAAAAGTGTCATTCTGAAAAAGTGCTTTTCAGTCATACTATCAGCAAGCTGATAG
>DAIOVK010000424.1:0-3309 GCA_036759045.1 Kapaibacterium sp. (SeqCode)
ACAAGTGGATTTTAAGAACGTATCAGCCCTGCCCCTCTCAAGAGGGGAATGCATAAGGTGAATAACTAACTATTTATAATTAATAACAAGTAACCGACTACCGATTTTATTTAACAGAAAACTACTTAATCTCTTTATGAATAGTGTGGCGCCTCAAGAAAGGATTATATTTTTTAAGTTCAAGACGCTCAGTAGTGTTTTGCTTGTTTTTCTTTGTGGTGTAACGAGATGCGGGCTTCCCTTCTTTTTTTGCCTCAGTGCATTCCAAGGTTACTGTTATTCTTACTTCTTTTTTTGCCATTTCTTTTCCTATTTTTTATTATATTAATAATTCAAAATTATGAAATTTATAATATTTATCAAAATATATTTTTAAAACAGTTTGAATTCTTTAAGTTATATAATCGTAATTATTTGCTGCTGCTTGGTGCTTTTATCATATTTTTATAATAATTTATCAAAAAAATTAAAAGTGCCGTCAGTGATTTTTTTAATTTCAACTGGAATAATAATCAAAGAGATAATGAATTATTACGAACTTGATTTGCCGACTCATTTCATAAGTATTTTAGATATATTAGGTGGTTTAGGGCTTTTGTTAATTGTTTTGGAAGCTTCTTTGGAACTGCAATTATCAAGAGAAAAAGTTTCATTAATAAAAAATACTTTTACTTTAGCACTGGGAGTTTTTTTAATTACATCAGTAACGATTGCTGTTGCAGTAATGCTTCTTTCAGAAAAACCATTTTTAAATTCATTGATTTTTGCTATTCCACTTTCTGTTGTCAGCAGTGCTATTGTAATTCCCAGCGTTCATTCACTTGAAAAATCTAAAAAAGAATTTATAATTTACGAGGCAACTTTTTCTGATATTATTGGAGTAATGTTCTTTTATTTCATAATATTTCAGGTTGGAGATGTATTTTCTTATGTCGGAATTCTCAATATAATAATTTCACTATTTTTTCTATAATTCTTTCATTTATATTAATTGCTATTTCATCTCAGTTAAAAACTCAAACTAAACTGTTTTTAATGCTTTCTATCCTAATTATGTTCTATTTATTAGGTAAAATGTTTCATTTTTCTTCATTACTTATTATTTTAATCTTCGGATTAATGCTGAATAACGCTAAACTTTTTACATTTAAAGGATTAAGTAAATTCATAAATTTTGATAATATTGAGATATTTGGGAAAGAATTCAAGCTTTTAACAATCGAAACAACCTTTATTGTTCGAACGTTCTTTTTTGTTGCCTTCGGAATGGCTATTGATATAGAAGCATTATGGGATTTAAAAATTATTACCGCTGGTTCAATTATAGTTGCGATTTTATATATTATCCGTTACATTTATTTTAAAATTTTTATTAAAACAAGCTGCTTCCCAGAAATTTTCCTTTCGCCACGTGGATTAATTACTATTGTTCTGTTTTATTCAATTCCAGCACAGTATTTACTTCCGGATTTCAGTATTAATCTGCTTTTCTACGTAATAATTGTTACAAGTATTATTATGTCTATTGCTCTAATTTCTACTCCAGCCCCGAAAGATAAGCCAGATGTCTTAACCCTGGTGGATATTGGTTTAGCACCAACAGGCGATTACAGCGAAGAAGAGTGATTAATGATAAATGATCAATGATGATTTATACCAAACCGATAACAATAATGGTAATATAACCTGTCATTCTGAAGCGCAGCGAAGAATCTCACAACTCCTTGCTAAGACAGAATTTGAGATTCTTCCCAGTGTATCGTAATAATAAGCAAAATTGAATTTTTTAAACTCCCTTGAAAATATTTATGTGCTAAGATGAGAACTTTTGTTTAATTTTGTAGTGAAACGGATTGCTGTTTCACTGTAAGAATTTATTATATCATAATAACAAAAGTGTTTTTTTGAGTTTTTCAATAATTTCTTATAGTTATACGATAAAGATGTTTAGATTTAAGTAAACATTAACAAAAAATTTTTATTAACACATTTAGGAAAGAAAAAATGAAACAATATAATTCAATTATTACTATACTACTATTGTGTCTGCTCGTATCATGCAGCAACACAAATAATACTTCAGAACAGACCATAGACCCTTTTAGTAATGGTGGCTCAGAAAGAAATATGATTGTAGTTATTAGCGATATACACTTAGGAGCTGATTTAAGTTATGCTGAGTGCAATACTAACCGTGCAGTTTTAGTAAAACTACTCGAAAAGGTCAGAGTTGCACCTAATGTGAAAGAACTTGTTATCGCTGGCGACATGATTGACGAATGGTTTGTTCCTGCTAATATAAATACTTATCAAGGAAAGAATCAAAATGATTTTGTTAAGCGGATAGCATCAACTAATAAAATAATAATTGATGTATTAAACAATATAATTCAGGAAAAAAAAGTATTAGTTACTTATGTACCTGGAAACCATGACCTTACAATTACTGCGGAGAATATCGAAAGTATTCTACCGGGTATAAACCAAGCACGTGATGAAATGCAGGGTTTAGGGACATATTCTCCAATCAGTATGCCAGAATTAGCAATAGAGCATGGACATCGCTACAATTTTTTCTGTGCGCCGGACCCAATATCTAATAAAGATATCGCACCCGGGTCGATTATGCCTCCTGGCTATTTTTTCACAAGAATTGCTACGCTTCATGTGGTACAAAAAGAATTAAACAATGGTGTTGACCCTGTGCCTGGCGATACAATGCCTATCGTTACTAAGAATATTGCAGGTGATGAAAGCCAGCAATTAGCTTACTCTTATTGGAATACATGGAAAGGACTAATGCTCTCTTTACCCATTTCAAATAAATTTACTGACAAGGTAATTGTTACGAATGTTGGAGGTTTTACCGAGGCATATTCTATTAATGATTTGATGCCTTTTCAAGAAACTCCCGGTGGTTTTATTGATTGCAAAGTATTCAAAGGAATTCAGGATTCATGGGTAGAAAGGTGTGCTCTTAATAAAGTTACTGTTAATATTCCTACTGCTGAAGCAATAACTAATGCAGCAGATTATAAAGAAACCGATGTTCAAGCAAATAGAGAGTATTTTATGAATACCAGTTCTAATAAACGGATTGTTATCTTTGGTCATACTCATTATGCAGAAATTATCCCAATGGTTAATTATAAAAACGAAAAGTCAATCTACGCAAATTCAGGAACTTGGATTGATAAGAACCCATCAACAGCAAACTTTGTTGTTATAACCCCTCAGAGTTCTGCTACATCTTCTCAAACACATGTAAAACTCTACAATTTTATGAATGGAGTTGTATCGAAAATGGCA
>DAIOVK010000425.1:0-3302 GCA_036759045.1 Kapaibacterium sp. (SeqCode)
TTATTGAAGGAAGATATTTTCTTTTATCCCGCAAGGGATTAAATATTTGTAGAAAAAATGAACCACCGAAATTGATTTATCCCGCAGGGATTATATTATGTGTGTTTGCAAAATTTAATCCCTGGCGGGATAATACTGGTAACGGAAAACATTTACTACAATAATACAATCCCTGGCGGGATAGTTTGCATTATTTGTTTTGTAGAGACAGGTCTGAGACCTGTCTCTACAGGTAAATTCTTCAAGGCAGATGTGCCACACCTCGAAAGTGGGGCACATCTTTTTCCTTTTCTTTTATCCAGTCTTTCCACTTTTCCATTAATGTTTGGAAAGGGAATAAGGTTTTTATTTTTTTTGATAAAAAATATCATAATAAATTTCAAAATATTTACTATATTGAATTTAAGAAAAGTTAAAATTGAAAGATAAATATGGAATTAGAATATCAGTTTCTTTTGCCTTTAATAATGATTTCTGGACTTTCAGTAGTAGCAGTAACTTTAGATGCAATTTGGAAAAATAAAAGTGTGAACTTTTGGCTTTGCATTTTTGGTTTGCTTGCTACAATTGCAGCAGCAGCATATACTTTAACTCTTCCAACAGATGCCATTGGAAAGGTCGCAGCAAGTGATTTAATTTCAAGGCATCAAATCAGTTTTGGCGGCTATGCGGCTTATTTTGATATTCTGTTTTGCCTTTCCGGACTTCTAACAATCATAGCGGCAAAACCTTTTATCAGGCGCGAATATAATGAATACAACGAGTTTTACTCTCTTATTCTATTTTCAATTTGCGGGATGATGCTGATTTCTCATTCATCAAATCTTCTAGTTCTGTTCATTGGAGTTGAGCTAATGTCAATTCCTTTTTATGTATTAGCCGGCTTTTTCCGAAAATCCATATTTTCTGTGGAAGCATCTCTAAAATACTTTCTGCTTGGTGCCTTTGCAACTGGTTTCCTTCTTTATGGAATGGCAATGATTTATGGTGCAACAGGCACATTAGATATTAAAGAAATTGGCATTTTGGTTCAGCAAGGCACAGCTATTCCAATTTACTTGACTATTGGAGTTGGATTATTGATTGTAGGACTTTCTTTCAAAGTAGCAGCATTTCCATTTCACCAGTGGGCGCCAGACGTTTATAGCGGCTCTCCTACTGTAGTTAGTGGATTTTTTGCAACAGCTGGAAAAGCAGCAGCACTTATCGGATTTATCATAATAACAAAAGAACTAATTCAATTTGATATAAAAAACATTCAAATTGCTGAAACTTCCCAAACAGCCCAAATGATTATTGCTTTTATTTCTGCTGCAACAATGCTGATAGGAAATTTTACAGCTCTCGTCCAAAAGAACGTGAAGCGAATGCTTGCCTATTCATCTGTTGCCCATGCAGGTTATCTTTTAATGGGCATTGTAGCGAATAACGAACACGGTTTCACCGGAATTATTTTTTACACTACCGCATATATGTTTATGCAAATTGGAGCATTTGTTATTGTTTCCATTTTTGAAAGGAATGGAAATGAAAAAATGAATTTAGATGATTATTCCGGTTTATATAAATCACATCCAATTCTTTCTGGCATAATGGCTATATTTATGCTTTCACTCGCTGGCATTCCACCTTTTGCAGGTTTCTTTGGAAAATACTATTTATTTGCAGCAGCAATAAAGGCAGATTTCCTCTGGCTCACAATAATTGCAATTATTTCTTCAATTATATCAATGTATTACTATATTGGTTTGATTATTCAGATGTATTTCAAAGAGCAGATAAATCAACCGATGGAATCAAATGTTGGAATAGCGAAATTCACACTTGCAATAACTGCTGCTGGAGTTATCATTTTTGGAATTTTCCCTTCTTTAATAGTTGATTTAACATATAATTTATTTTGAGTTTGATGCTGGGGATATAGGAATTGGGAATTGGGAATTGGGAATTTGTGGCTGGGAACTGAAATAAAAATACCATAAACCATAAACTAAAGAACCATTAACAATTAATAATTAATAATTTAAAAAGTGATTAGGAAAAAAATGAATTCAATTTTAATTACCGGCGGTCTTGGTTACATTGGCTCGCATACCGCTGTAGAGCTAATAAACAACGGCTATGATGTTATTATTGTAGATAATCTTTTCAATTCAGTTCTCAAAACTATTGACAGAATAAAAAAAATAACCGGAAAAGAACCGACTTTTTACGAAATAGATGTTTGCAATAAAGTAGAACTCGGCAATGTATTCAAACAACATCCTGAAATTTCATCAGTAATCCACTTCGCCGCATATAAAGCAGTAGGTGAATCCGTTGCAAAGCCACTTGAATACTATAAAAACAATGTAATGGGATTAATTAATTTGCTTGAATGTATGGAGAAGGCAAATTGCTCTAATCTCGTCTTCTCCTCATCCTGCACTGTTTACGGTCAGCCAGACGTTTTACCTGTTACTGAAGAAACTCCTCGCAAACAAGCTGCCTCTCCTTATGGCAATACAAAGAAAATCTGTGAAGATGTAATTTATGATTTTATTATTTCAGGTGCTAATATAAAGGCAATTTCTTTAAGATATTTTAATCCAGTAGGTGCCCATCCTTCTGCTTTACTTGGTGAACTACCACAAGGCATCCCAAACAATTTAATGCCGCTTGTAACTCAAACAGCTCTTGGACAAAGAGAAAAATTGCTCGTTTATGGAAATGACTACAATACTAAAGATGGCACCGCAATCAGAGATTATATTCACGTTACTGATTTAGCAAATGCTCATATTAAAGCATTAGATGAACTATTCAAACAGAATAACTGTTTCTACGATACTTTTAACGTAGGCACCGGAACTGGCAATACCGTATTGGAAGTAATTGAAAGTATGAACAAGAATTTAGAAAAGCCATTAGCTTACGAAATTGTAGCACGGCGCCCCGGCGATGTAGAAAAAATTTATGCAAATTCAGATAAAGCAAATAGAGTATTAAACTGGCAGCCGATATATTCTCTTGATGATATGACTAAAACTTCTCTCGAATGGGAAAAAAATTTGAGCAAAGATTAGATGATTATCTACTGAAAAAGTAGTTGTCAGTCAGTAATTGGTAATTGGTGATTTAAAAGAATTACAAATAACCATTGTTAAAAATCATTGAAAATTTGAGTATATCTGCTTGACATTTCAAACCCTCTGATAAAACAAATGCTTCATTGAAATGGAGATTACATAAGTAAAAGTGTCATTCTGACGAATGTAAGAATCCACTTATTATTGCTCAACGCTATTCAAATTTAGCTATTT
>DAIOVK010000426.1:0-3294 GCA_036759045.1 Kapaibacterium sp. (SeqCode)
CCTAACGGGATAAGTAGAATAGCAGCACGTTTTAAAGATGTGTATAATCGTTAGCCTAACAAGGAGGGTTCAGGTGAGGTGTATCTATTGTCTTTTTACCACTTTTGTTCTTTTTATATTATTCATATATTACAAACACTTATGACAACTAGGAAAGTTGAGCCAATAACTAATGACGAATTGGTAGCTTACTTTTAAAATAAGAGTTTAATTTGAGAAACTGGGAAATATAAAACTACGAAATTTCTGGAGTTCTAAATTAAAGAAATTTACAAAAAAAAATATAAATTTTGCAACTAATATATAATAAGTTCGTAAAAATACGTCAATAATTAATTATATATTTATTATTAAATATTTTATTATAAAATAATGGAGAAAAACTTAATGAACAAACTCATTTCAAACAAATTATTCCTCATCACAACAATGTTTTTTTATATGCTAATTAATACAAGTGAAACAAACGCAGATTTCAACCCAATTAAATACGAAAAAGAAGTATTGGACAATGGCTTGGAAGTAATTTATAATGTTGACAAAACTGCACCGGTAGTTGCAACTATAGTGCATTACCGCGTTGGTTCAAGAGATGAGGTCGTTGGGAAAACCGGTTACGCTCACTTTTTCGAACACCTAATGTTCGAAGGAACAAAAGATATTGAACGTGCAAGTATAGACAAACTCATTCAGGAAGCCGGCGGAACTTTAAATGCACATACCTCATTTGACGAAACAGTATTTTACCAAAAACTCCCTGCGAACGAAATCAAACTCGCTCTTTGGATAGAATCTCAACGAATGAGAAACCTTTTGGTCGATAGTATCGGAGTTGAAACCCAGCGTGGCGTTGTTCTTGAAGAATTAAAGACAAGAACATTAAACCAACCTTACGGCACTATGCTCGAAAAAATGTGCGAAAATCTCTTCCCCAAAAGCACTTATAGCTGGTTTGCAATTGGAAGGGCTGCTGACATCGAAAAAGCAACAATAGAAGATTTTACCACATTTTATAATAATTTTTATCAGCCAAGCAATGCTACTTTAGTTATTTCCGGCGATTTCAATATAAAAGATGCAAAAGAATACGTCCGCGATTATTTTAATATTTATCCTAAAAAGAAAGTAAATAAAGTAGAAAAATTTGTATTGCCAAAACTCGAAAAAGATTATGAAGAAACAATAACAGACGAAAAAGCACAGCTTCCCGGCGTTTTTATCGGTTTTCGCTCACCAAGTTTGGACGACCCCGATTATTACGCATCAATCCTTTTGACAGATATTTTGGCAAGCGGAGAAAGTTCACGCCTTTATCAAAGATTAGTTGACAAAGACCAAATAGCAGTCCAAACGGCTCTTGTTCCACTTTCACTCCAATACAGCGGACTTTATCTCTTAGTAGGAATTCCAGCACCGGGTAAAGATTATTCAGATATAAAAAAAGTTATGTTTGAAGAAATTCAAAGAGTTGTTAAAGAAGGTGTTACAGATAGCGAACTCGAAAAGGCAAAAAATATTCAGGAAACCCAGTTTGTATCCGGAAAAACAAATACATTGGAAAAAGCAAGCACTCTGGCTAAATACAACAGCTATTATGGAAATCCCGACTTGATTAATACCGAGCTAAAGAATTTCCTTAAAGTAACAAAAGAAGACATAAAAAGAGTTGCAAAGAAATACTTCGGTGATGCTCATAAAGTAGTATTAACTTATTTACCAAAAGAATAATTAAGAAATATATCAAAAGGAAAAAATTATGAAAAATATAGTATTATTATTAATTTTATTTATTTTATCTTCATTAACTATGAGCTCAAAAGAAAAAATTGATGTTACAAAAAAACCTACTCCATTGGAAGCAAAAGAGTTTACTTTTCCAAAATATACCGAACAAAAGCTAAAAAATGGAATTAAAGTATTTGTTATTGAAGATGCCGAGCAGCCAATCGTAAGTTTTTCTATTCTTATACCCGGCGGCAGTTCAGTTGATGGCAGCAAAGCTGGTATTGCTGAATTTGTTGCTGGCTTGCTCACAAAAGGCGCCGGCAAACGAAATGCCCTTGATATCGCAAATACATTAGACGGCGTTGGTGCAAGCATTTCTGCCAGTGCATCTTCAGATAATATCTCAATTTATGCTACTTCGCTTAAAAAACATCAAAAACTTTTACTTGAAATTCTTACTGATGTTATTATCAATCCAACTTTTCCCGAAGAAGAATTTGAAAAGCTAAAACCACAAATGATTGCTAATATTAAGCAGGAAAAAACCAAACCAAGCACTATTGCTAATAATATTGCCAGAGTTATTCTTTATGGTGAAAACCATCCTTATTCAAAATTAAAAACTGAACAAAGTGTAAAAGACATTACTATTGACGATGTTAAAGATTACTATGAAAAATGGTTTAAACCAAATACATCAACATTGGCAGCTATTGGTGATGTTAATCCAAATGAAATAATTCAAACTCTTAATAACACTTTGAAAGACTGGAAAGAAGGAAAAACTCCGGAAATCAAAATTCCAAAGCCAGAACCTCAGCCACTTGGTGTTTATTTCGTAAGACGCCCTGCATCAGTTCAATCTTTGGTTTCCTTCACTACAATGGGAATTCCAGTTAATCACAGTGACTTTGAAGTTTTAGAAGTTGCCGGTAATATAATTGGTTCCGGTTTCGCTGGAAGACTTTTCAGAACACTCCGCGAAACATATTCTTATACTTATTCTCCCTGGGGCTATCAAACAAATTCTAAATATATTAACAGATTTATTTGCGGCGCAGAAGTCCGTAATTCTGTTACAGATTCTTCTATTGACGTAATGAAAGAACAATTGCGTTTGCTTGCTTCAGAGCCACCTTCAAAAGAAGAACTTAATAGAATTATAAAATTCAAAGTAGGACAATATCTTTTGAATTTTGAAAATTCTAATTTCATTGCCGGCTTAATTCAGGGTGCTGATTTTAATGGAAAGAAAATTGAGCTATTAAAAGATTATCCAAAACGTTTACAAAATTTCTCATCTTACGATATTATGAATGCTGCTAATAAGTATATGAACCCCAAAAATGCTTTTTTAATCGTTGTTGGTTCTCCGGACGTTATTCCAATGGTTGAAAAATATGGAAAAGTTTACGAATACGATTTGGATTTAAATCCATTAAGCGGCGAAAAGGCAAAGATGGAAAAAGTCTCACTTTCTGCAAAAGACTTAATTAAAAACTATCGTAAGGCAATTGGTGGAGACGAAGCTATTGAAAGCGTCAAATCAGTCATTCTTGAAGCAAAAGT
>DAIOVK010000427.1:0-3287 GCA_036759045.1 Kapaibacterium sp. (SeqCode)
TGAGATTCTTCACTTCGTTCAGAATGACAGACAAATGTAAAGATGTCATTGGTAAACGAAGTGAAGACTCCAGAAAATCATTTTTGGAACCACTATTCTCTGGATTCTTCGCTGCGCTCAGAATGACACTTTTACTTATGTCATCTCTATTATAATGAAGCTCTTGCTTTATCAGGGGTTTCGGAATGACATCATTTCTGTATAATTTACGTAATTGTTATTTACGAGCATAATCTCCTTACTCCTTTATTTTCGTTATAGGGCTGGAGTTCTAAAATTTTGAACTCTTCATTTTTTGTCAGTTATAATTTGTAAATTGTTATTTTTTTCTTGATTTTTAAAAAATATATATAATTGAATTTATTTTGAGTTTAAGAATAAATAATAATTTAAATGCTTAGAATCTTTCATTATCTTTATTCTTATAATTTACTGAAGAAATATTAATTTTGAATAGAAAAAATTATTAGTTCATAAAAAGGAGTGTTTATGAAAAATCTTATTAACTTTATAATTATATTCCTACTGAGTGGAATCAGTATATATTCTCAGCAAGGATGGGAGCAAAAAAGCAGTGGAACAGCAGATTACTTATACTCCATTGATTTTGCTAACGAAAACTTTGGGTTTATTTGTGGTGCAAATGGAACCATTTTAAAAACAACAGATGCTGGCGACAATTGGGTTGCAGCTTTGTCGGGAACAGAAAACTCACTCTATTCATTAGAATTTATCAACGAAAATCTTGGATTTGCTGTTGGTGCATTTGGAACTGCTCTAAAAACAATAGATGGTGGTTTAAATTGGAGTGTTTTAACTACTAATACTGAAAGTAACTTAAATTCAGTTTTTTTTATTAATGAAACAACTGGTTTTATAGCTGGTAATTCCGGTATTATATTAAAAACTACAAATGGCGGAACTGATTGGGTCGCTCAGGAAAGTGGAACAACAAATAATTTGACTTCACTTTATTTTGTAAATCAAAATCTTGGATTTGCTGTTGGTTATTTCGGCTCTATCCAAAAAACAACAAACGGTGGAGGAGATTGGAATACAGTCCAAAGCGGAGTTATCTACCCACTTGAAAGTGTAATTTTCGTTTCAAATACAACCGGTTATGCAGTTGGCTGGCTTGGTGAGATTTTAAAAACAACTAATGGGGGAGGGCAATGGAACGATTTAACTTCTTCTTTATCAGTTAATTTAAACTCAGTTTATTTTTCAAATGAAAACAACGGCTATTCTGTTGGGCTTAATGGGGCATATATAAAAACAACAGATGCTGGACAAACTTGGCTTCCAATTAATACTGGATTTAATAACCAATTTGAAGCGATAAAATTTATCAGTTTAAATACTGGTTTTGTTATTGGAAGTAATGGACTTATTTTAAAAACCGGGAACGGTGGAGAAAGTTTTGCTTCTCCTATTCTAAAATCACCAGAAAATGGTTCTCTTGGAGTATCAAACTCTCCAGAACTCGAATGGTACAGCGTTTATACAGCATCAAGCTATCTTGTTCAGCTTTCTACTACTTACGATTTCTCTGAAATAGCATATAGTTTAACTACTACTCAGACGAGTTATTCTTTAAGCGGACTTGAAGATTCAGTGTTGTTTTACTGGAGAGTAAAAGCATATAATGGAAATGATTCAACTGATTGGTCAAACATTTGGTCTTTTTTAACTTCTCAGTTTGCTCCTCCAATTGCAATATATCCACAAAATGCAGCAGCCAGTGTGCCAACAACAATGGCTTTTGTGTGGAGTGCCATTCCCGGAGCCGTATCTTACCATTTACAGGTATCAACTAACCAAAATTTCAACACTTTTTTAATTAATGAAGATAATATTACAAATAACTATTATATTGAATTACTTTTAGAATCTCAATTTAGATACTTTTGGAGATTAAAAGCTAATTATTCCGGCGGTGTGAGCGAATGGACAAATACCTGGTATTTTGATACTGGCGAATCGGTTATTGTTACTATTGGAAATGGAACCAATTTCAATTTACCTTTTACTTATCCTGCTCCTTATGGAAACTATAACTGGGGTTCAAAACACCAAATGCTTATTCGTGCTGATGAGCTAACAAGTCAGGGTGTCAGCTCTGGCATAATTGCAGCACTGGCTTTTTCTATTTTATCACTTAACGGAATAAATCCTTTGGACGATTTTACTATTAAAATAAAAAACACAGAACAAAATTCACTGACTACAACTTTTGATAGCAGTGATGACTGGACAACTATTTTTACAAGTTCATCATACGCACCTAATTTAGCAATTAGTTATCATATTTTTCAGGATATTTTTATTTGGGATGGAGTATCCAATATCTTGATTGAAACCTGCTTTAATAATAGTTCAACTTCTTTTAATGCGTCTTGTTTAAGGACCAGCACTCCTTTTACCAGTGTTACTTATTATGCAGCAAATAATTCAAATGTATGCTCGGCATTGACCGGAACTACCTCATCATATCGCCCTAATATTACACTTGCTTTAATTCAGTTTCCAACTATTGATGTTCCAACTTTAATAAGTCCATATTATTTAGAAAATAATATAGCTGTGAATCCAACTTTCTTTGAATGGACAAGCGTTGAAGGTGCTACTGCTTATGACCTTCAGATTTCCTTAGACCCGAATTTTTCTTCTATTTTATTTGATATTCCGAATTTAACTCAAACTGAATATAATTTAGATGGCTTGAATTATTCGACTTATTATTATTTCCGGGCAAGAGCAAAGAATTCTGAAGAGGTAAGTTTATGGTCTTTGCCAAATCTTTTCTTTACTCAAAGTGAGTTTTCCGGTGAACATACAATTTCTCTTAACGAGGGATGGAGTACTATCTCAAGTTTTATTATTCCAGAAGATGCGGATATATTCAATTTGACATTACCGATTTTTGACAACTTAAACTTAATTAAAAATAATGCAGGTGAAATGTATGTCCCATTCTATTTCATTAATACTATCGGTTCTTGGGATTATAAAGAAGCATATCAAATAAAAATGTCTGAAAGTGATGAATTGACAATTACAGGCGAAATCGCTTCTTCGACTGAAAATCCTATTGAACTTCAGCAAGGTTGGAACTATATTTCATATCTTAGAACAAGCCCGATGGATATTGAACTTGCTCTTGCTTCTATACTAACAAATATCGTTGTCGTAAAAAGTGATACTGGAATATTCGCTCCAGCTTCTGGCATTAACACTATTGGCACAATGGAGCCGGGAAAAGGTTATTGGGTAAATCTCTCTTCAAC
>DAIOVK010000428.1:0-3276 GCA_036759045.1 Kapaibacterium sp. (SeqCode)
CACTTCGTTTACCAATGACATCTTTTCTTGTCATTCTGACGAATGTCAGTTTTAATTATGTCATCTCTATTATAATGAAGCATTTGCTTTATTAGGGGGTTACCAATGACATCTTTTCTTGTCATCTCTATTATAATGAAGCATTTGCTTTATTAGGGGGTTACCAATGACACAAGATAGCAAGTCTTTTAAAGATTTACAACAACCAGGAAAGTTGAGTTAAAAATTATAGAATGAGTTTAAATTATTTCTGAATAGTGACCTGTCCATCCATTTTTTTGAAAGTAAATACCTACTGTTTTGGACTAAATAATAAAAGGCAATTGTTATTAATACTCCGATGATTGAGCCGACATATATGTCAATGAAAAAGTGTTGAAGCAGATAAAGACGGGATAATCCAACTCCAAGAGCCATTAAAAAGAATACTATTCCAAGCGGTTTAAATTTAATCATAAAAGATAGCAAAAGGAAAAGTGAAAAGGCAGTAGCAGTATGTCCTGAAGGCAAGCTGTAGTTGGAATATACATCAACTCCGGGAACAAAATGTAATAAATGCTGATGTACAAAATAAAGTTTTGGGCGGGGAGTGTTAAAAATATGCTTAATTGCCTGAGCTGAGCCACCGCTAATTAGAAAAGAAAGAAGCCCTATTATAAAAATTCTAGTTCTGTGAATAATAAAAATTATTAAAGCAACTGCATAAAAAATTCCATCACCAAGATGAGTATAGAATCTGATGAAAAAATCAGCAACCGGACTGTGATTTTGATTTAACCAAAGAACTGAACTTCCGTGTGTTTGAAAAATTATATGCAAAAGACCAAGGATAAGAAAACCAATATATAATGAAAAGAAATAAGGATTTAACTGGAATATCTTATAAAATATATTATCTTTTTTCATAATTCATCTAAATTAATTAAATCTTTTTCGTTTAACTTCACACTGTATTTTAATCTATTGTCCAAATCACCAAGAATTTTATAAGCTTCGAGTATTTCCAAATATTTTTCGTATTTATGTTTGTCATCTGGATAGAAGTCTGGATGGTAATGTTTTATTTTTCTGTAAAATGCTTTTTTAATATCAGAAGAAGAAGCAGTTTTTTCAACTCCAAGTATTTTATAATAATCCTTTAATGCCATAATCTATTTATTTATTTATTAACTGTTTTACATCTTTTAAACTTAAAGTATTCCCATCGAAAACAGCGAAGTGAGGTGATTTGAACCATTCGCCCAAATTACAATAAACCCCTTGCTTATATTGAGTTAGTTTAAGCAAATGGCGGTGACCCATAATAACATAATCGAAACCAGCGTCAATTTTCTCTTTAGCAAATGTTTCTAAACTGTCTTCTGTTCCAAATCTTTTCTTGTCACTATATTTTCTGCTTTCTTTCGATGAGTGAGAAGCAAGCCCAATTCCCCAGTCGGGATGTAATTTCAGGTAGAGCCAAAGTGAAAGTTTATGCCTAAATATTTTCTTTACTAAATTATATGCATAATCATTTTTTATTTTTCCATCTCCATGCGAAATATAAAATTTCTTCCCTTGTATTATCGGCTGAATATCGTCTTTATGAACAGTAATATCCAATTCTTCGGAAAAAAAATTCCTGTGCCCAAAATCGTGATTGCCCATTAAGTAATCAATTCTCGTCCCAGACTTACGCAAATCGTATAAAGCTGTTATAGTTCTGTAAAAATATTTAGGTATAACGTATTTATATTCAAACCAGTAATCAAACAAATCACCAACTATAAACAGATGCTCACAATCATTTTTTATTTTATTTATAAAGGAAAGAAAGAATTCTTCTCTTTCCTTGTCTATTTCACGTTTGTATATGCCTAAATGAACATCTGATAAAAAGTATATCATTTCTTATTTTTGATTTGTTTTTAAATGCAATTTACAAAAAAATTGTATTTTTGAATAGTTTTTTGATTAAATGTGAATTTGAAATGTCAGAAAAACGTATTTTTGCTATTGGTGATATTCACGGTTGTTACAAAACATTTTATCATTTATTGAATAACATTCTTTGTATTAATAAAGATGATGACATTTTTTTGCTTGGTGATTATATTGACAGAGGGCCTAGAGTTAAGCAGACAATTGATTATATTTTAGAATTAATTGAAGATGGTTATAATGTTTTACCAGTCAAAGGCAATCACGAAGAAGTGCTGCTTGAAGCATTAGACCCGCACGATATTTATAGATTATGGATGAATAATTATGCTTCTGCAACTCTGGAAAGTTTTAATATAAAAAGTCCTTTTGAGTTTGATGAAAAGTATATTACTTTCTTTAAATCTTTAAAATACTATTATATTACTGAAAAGTTTATTATAGTTCACGGTGGATTCAATTTTAATGTTGATGACCCATTTACTGATTATAAGGCAATGGTATGGCAGAGAAATTCTTATGTGGATATGCAAAAGACTGGGGGCAGACGATTAATTACAGGTCATACTCCGGCTGCACTTGAAAATGTAAAATATTCGTTAAATACTAATCGGATTTTGCTTGACGGTGGCTGTGTTTATAATGAAAGCTACAGAGAAATGGGTAATCTTTGTGCATTAGAACTAAATTCTTTTGAACTTTTTTATCAAAAAAATATTGAAGATTAAAATGGTTGATTTACAAATTAGAGAACGAAAGCAAAAAATAATAGCTACAAACAGGAAAGCCCGCCACGAGTTTGAAATACTTCAAACTATTGAAGCAGGGATTGTCCTTCAGGGAACAGAAGTGAAATCGCTACGTGCTGGAATGTGCAGTATTCAAGATGCTTATGCAAGTTTTAATGTTCCGGATTCAAACGATTTATATCTAATAAATTTTCATATAAGCCCTTACAAAAATGCAAGTTTTGCAAATCATGAGCCCAAACGCACACGTAAACTTCTTTTAAACTGGAGGCAGGCAGTAAAACTAAAAACTGCTGTTACTGAAAAAGGTTGCACTATTGTGCCACTTACGATTTACTTTTCCGGACCTTTTGTTAAAGTAGAAATTGCTCTTGTCCGTGCTAAGAAAAAGTATGACAAGCGAGAAGCAACAAAGAAAAGAGAAGTAGAAATTGAAATAAGAAGGAAATACAGGTAAATGAAAAGAGATAAGTCATGCTATCAACTTGTTGATAGTATGACTGGAAAGAAACTGTCATTCCGAAACGAAGTGAAGAATCTCAAACTCTGTGTTAACAATGACTTGTGAGATTCCTCACTTCGTTTCGGAATGACAGGGTAAACTTAT
>DAIOVK010000429.1:0-3276 GCA_036759045.1 Kapaibacterium sp. (SeqCode)
TCATCAATAGAAACGTCATAGTCATCGGCAATTTTAGCCAAAGTTTCACCGCTTTTAACTTTATGAGAAATAGTTTTTGTAGTGTTAATTTTTTTTATTGGAATTTGATTTGCAGAGTTTTGAGCAATATTTTTTGGTTTAACATTTGGAACTTTAAGACGTACTCCTTCTACAATATGTTCGGTTTCAGGTGCAATATCATTTAATTGTTTTAATTCATCAATCGTAAGTCCATAGTTATTTGCAATTGAAGTAAGAGTTTCTCCTTTTTGAACTGTATAGGATTTGAATTCTTCTTTTTTCTCATTACTTGTTTTTTGCTGTATTGGGGCATTATTTTGAGTTATCAAAGCAGCAGAATTTTCTTCAGTAGCCGGCTTTTTGTCTAAAGGAATCAGTAATTTTGTGCCGACTTTTATTTTATTGGTTTTAGAGCTGATATTATTAGCAGCAGCTAAATCTTCAGTTGTGATATCATATTTATTTGCAATAGATTTTAAGGATTCTTTTTTCTGAACAATATGAGTAATCCAAGGTTTTTTTTCAGAATCAGTTAGCTTCGAAAAATTAGCAGCAAATTCATTCAGTCGCCCTTGAGGAAGACGTATAGTGTACTCAGTCAGGTCTGGAGGAGTAGTCATTTTTAGTAATTCAGTATTAAGCTGTTGAAATTCCTGAACAGTAACACCGCAGGAATTCGCAAGAGCTTCGATGCTGACTGGCTCATTTAAAGTATAAGTATCGAATTTAAATTCCTTTTGAAATTCCAATTCACTTAATTTAATACCATAAGAAGATGGGGAAGAGGCAATTTTTGCGGTTGCTATATATAGAGGTACATAATTTCTTGTTTCACGTGGGAGATTTTTATAGAGGTCCCAGAAAGTTGGTTTTTCTATTTTTGTTTTATTAATAGCTCTTTGTACGCAGCCGGCACCGCAGTTATAAGCAGCAAAAGCGATATACCAGTCCCCGAACATATAATACAGGTCGCGAAGATGTTTCATAGCAGCGGTAGTAGCTTTAATCGGGTCTCTTCTTTCATCAATCCAAGGGGAGCCATTGGAATTTAAGCCATACATTTCGCCAGTAGATCGCATAAACTGCCACATACCAACAGCTTGAGCGCGTGAAACAATTGTTGGGTTTAAACCGCTTTCAATCATTGCCAAATATACTATTTCTTCAGGAACATTTTCCTGATTTGCAATTCTTTTTATCATTGGGAACCAGCGTGGAGTTCGCTCTAACCATTTTTTAAAAAATTTCTGTCCTCTTTCGCTTGTTAAAAATTCTATGTTCTTTTGAACGAATTCGTTATCATCTAATTGAATGTCAATATTTTTGGGAAAGAAAGTCGAACTTTGCTTAATTTTTTTTGCAGTAGCAGAATCTACTGCTGGTTTGGTTTCCTTGGCAAATTCAATAGTTTGAATTGTAGTTTTTTTAGGATTTTGTAAATTCTCAAAATTTTGAGTAATTTTATCTAATATAATAAATTGTGGTGAATCAATATCTAGATCCTCAACATTTTGAATGAAATGTTCGAAATCGAACCTGATTGATTTTGCTAAATAATAAAATTCCTTATACTTATTGATTTGCGGAACTGAAGCGAGTTTGTTAAGAATCTGAATCGCAGCGTCGAAATAAAGCCGGGCATTAATAGTATCTTTCAGAGATATATTTTTAAGTGCTTTATTATAATAATCCTTGATAGTTCGTATTTCTCTGTTAATTGCTTCTTCATCCATTTCAATGTAATTCAAATCATCAAGCTCGTAATAGTCATCTGCAAATTTTTTATTTGTCTGACTGCTTTGAAGTTGAGATTTTGCATGTGAATACAAATCATTTGTAGAAAAAACAATTATTATAGAAAAGACGAACCACTGGAAAATAATTCTGTTTATCTTACTTAAGTTTTTTTTATGCATTTTTCTCCCCTTTTATATTTGCAATTAATATAAAAATAAAGAATGATTTAATTAAATTCAAATAATTTTTAATTAATTTTTTTTCATTAAAAGTTAATGCTATTGGTATTAGTGTTATAAGATTATGAAATAAAACAAGATACAATAGTTAAAAGTAAAATGAAATTAGTATGAAAAAAAAAAAAAATTAAAATTTCATTTTTTATTTGTAATTCTGCTATTTTTAAAATAAATTGTAAAACAAATAAGTTTTAAAATAAATTTTTTGATAATTTTGCTTATAAATTTCATATATTTAATTAAAAAAAATAAAAAAGGAATAATATTATGTCAAAAGGTGGAGGAGGCGCAGGTAAAGTTTACTTTGTTCTTTATCTCGCAGTAGTTCTTGAATTGTTGATTATCATTGTAGAACGCGACGAAGCAGAAGAAGGACTCTTGCAAAAGCAAAAAGAGACAATGCAGATTGTAGAGAGTATTCTTTCGCAATTGCAGTCCGGCGCTGGTACTGAGGGTATTAATACTCGTCCTCAAGATGAAATTACAATTCCACCAGCTGGAATTGACCTTAAACAGGTTATGGGGTCAGATATTAAATCTTTTAGAAAGTATATAGTAGAGGTTGGTGTTACCGATGTTTCTGCTGATTTGAAGCGAAAAGAAGAAGCAGGTGAAAACCCAAATGACTATGTAAAAAGATTGAAAAAACTTGTCGAGTTAAGCAATGTTGAAGAGTTAGAGTATCAGGTTTATTACCATCCAAGCGAAGACCCTGCTAATCCGCCGGAATTTCTTAGTGAAGTTGATATGAAGAAAGTTGATATTAAGAAATTGAATCCAGATGACGCTATTGATGATGTTACTGGCTGGAAATTCAAATCTTCTCGATTGCTTAAATTCGATTTGGAAAAAACTTATAACAGAATAATTGACCCGAATATCCTTAGCTCTCTAACATTAGAAGCAATTGTACCTCAGTATCCAACTGAACTTATGGTTACTAAGGGTTCTTCATTTGTCCCTAAAGGACTGTCTGAAGATAGTGTTTTCTTTTATTCTGATGATAAAACACGAGAAAAAGCAAAATCTGAGTTAGAGGGATTAAAGAAAAGAAGTTTTGTTGTTAATTTTGAACCACCTTCTGTCAAAGGATGGTATAAATTACGATTTTCTTCAAGGACTAATAGAATTCTTGGTATTCGTGCCGACCAAAATTACTCTGAGCTAAAAGATGATGCTACAGTTAATATTGGTACTGTTCAGCTAACAGTTAGAGATTTGAGAAGGGTTCTGAAAGAATTACAATCTCGTTTTAGCGGTACTATTCAACTCCCTGATG
>DAIOVK010000430.1:0-3270 GCA_036759045.1 Kapaibacterium sp. (SeqCode)
ACAAAAATATATTCTTTTTTATTTTCTGGAGTGTTTTCTATAGTTTCGATAAATTCTTCAGAATCTTTTATGCTTTTAGTAAAATTAACAAATGGAAGCCAAGGTCCTAAATAATTTCTTTGAGCATCTATTGTTTCGAATAAATCATTTGCATCACTTACTTCAATTTGTTTTAGTGAAATAGAATCATCAACTTTGATTACTTTTATATTTTTTTTCATAAATGATTAATTAATTCCTTTTAGTAAAATGACACCAAATTCAAAAACTGAACTTCTCCATTTTTTATTGCTTGACATATCAAAAAGTGGAAAACTTACTTGAATAAAAGGAGTTGCATACCAGTTCAAATCGAAGCTCCAGTCATAACCAATTCTTAAATTAGGATAAATATTAAACTTATTTAAGCCGGATATATTACCTGTACTGATTTCTCTTTGGTGCCAGGGAAAATCTTTGGGTTCTAAAACAGTTTCAGTGTATTTATTGTCAGTGTTAAAAATATAAGTAAATAGTAAAGAAGCAGCAACGTGGAAATGCGATTTAAATAATCTATGCTTCGCACCGGTTTCAATTGAAAAAGATGTAAGCGTGTTATTAAGTTCGTATTGAGTAACGAGAGTATCGTATAAACGGGGTAATCTTTCAGTTTTAAAGAACGATGCAGACTGATTTTTAAAATTTAATGCTAAAAAAATGGAATAGTTGCCGGATTGCCAGTATTCAAAATTTGAGCCAACGGAAAAACCGTTTCCTGTTCCTTCTTTGAACTCGCAGCAATATACAAAATATTCTCTTAAATCAATATCGGCACTATGAATTGAATGGTTATAAGCAAAACTGAGACCTCCAAAAAGAGTTGGGGCATCGACAGGATAACGCGAAGAATACTGCCAGTCAAATCCTTGTGAATGCACCTGTAAATATGCAGAAATGAAGATAATTGTTATAAAAAGTTTACTTAGCATTACAAATGTTTCTTCAATAAATTTGTTTGGTTTTGAATTACACTTACACTTGAACAATAGTTGATAATATAGCATAGCTATACATCTTTATTTTTCTATCAACGAATTGACAGAATATTAAAGATAGTCAACAATGCAAAAATACAAAATTTAATTTAATTCGTTTAATTCCTTTTCAAACCAAGCAGTGAAGTCAAAAAATAAATTAATATAGTATTTCAATTCATTTTTTTCTAATTCTTTTAGTTGATTGACAACATTAGTAAGTAAATGCTTTCTTTCATCATTATTAATTTTATTACAGGAACTACGGAAGAAACGAATTAAAACCTTTTCGATAAGAAATTGTTTTCTTTTTCCTTGAATAGTTTTTGCCCAGGAATTAACTGAATAGAGTAAGTTGTCAGCATTACCTAATTTGTAATGAGCAATAAATTCAAAAAGCTTATACATTGAGCTGTTAAACTCGTAGCCCCTTGTTTTATATCGGATTTGAGAGATAAGAATTGCTTGATTGAAATTTTTGCTTTCAATGTATGCCCGGATAATCAATAGCTGTAAGTAACGAATTAAGTAAGTATTATCAAGGTTCTTAATATTTTTAATAAAAATTTCTGCTTCTGATGCTAATTTTTCGGCTTCGTTGTATTTGCCAAGTTGATGATAAAGCTCCAATGTCCTAAGATATTGGGTTTGTGTAATATAAAATTCCTCTTGCTTAGAAATATTTTTTAAGTTTAACATTTCATCAATTAAAATATTAAACATTTTTTCATCTTTTGTCAAGGCGCAGCTATATAAAAAATTGTTGATAAGCTGTAAATATTCACCTTTTGTAAAAAACATAGGATTTGATTTGTAAAGCTCGTATTGCTGATAATTAGCTTGAAATCCCATTTTGTGGTCATTTTGCATAAAGTAAATAATATTATTAATATATAGCCAAACTTTTCTAGCTTTATTGCTTAAAACCAGCTCTTCAGAAATTTGCGATGTGTGCCCATATATTTTCATAAAGTGGTTATTATTAAAATACATAGTACTTTCGTTAAACTGGTACAGCTGCAACTCTGATTTTATTAATAATAAATAATTGATATTATCAATAATTTCATTTATCTTTTTCCTTTCTTCAATTAATACTTTAAATTTTTCATAATCCAAAATAAAGCAATTTTTAAAGCAAAGTTGCATTTCTAGTGAAATAATAAGAAGTACAAATTCAAACTCTTCGTGTTGATATGCTATTAGTTTTATTCTTTTAATAATTTTTTCAGCTTTATCAATTAGTTCTTTTTCAATAAGAATTTGAATGAACTGCAAATCTTTTTGAATCTGCCAGCTATGGGAACCAACGTATTTATAATTAATTAAACTCAATAATATTTTCTCTAATAGTCTGTTCTTTTCTGCTGAAATATTTTTAATTAAAGAGCTTCCAGACTTTTTATTCTTTATATCATCAATGTTAAAAGTACCCTTTTTATTTATTTGTTCATATAAATAGAAGTAATTAGAATCAGAGCTTTCTTTAAATACTTTTCGATATTTTGTAAAATACTCCTTTTCAGCTTTTGTCATTTGTGAAATTATTTTGAAAACTGAATTATCCATATAAACTACCTAAGTCCTTGTTAAATTAAGGAAAGTTTTTTTTCAAAATGCTAATTTACTTAAAATTTTTCTTTTTTTCAAATTATTTTTTGTATTAGTTTTATATTTAGGAAATAAATATGTTCAGAATTAGAAGAAAAAGCATTTAAATACTGACAAATAATTTGAATTTGGATTGATATTAAAATAAATGAAAATAAGATGAAAAATTTATATTATTTTTTATTTTATTGAAACAAAATCGGATAAATTAACATATTATTATAATATTTAGGGGCATCGGCATCCTATTTGTTGATAATAAATAAAATTTAAAATATATATTGTCAATTTAACAAATTTAATAAATACTATTTTTTTTCATTAATGGAGGTCTTAATGTACAAAATATCGAATTTACGCTTTTCGATGATGTCATTAATATTAATCTTATTCCTCGGCTTTGGAGTAACAAAGGCACAGGAATGGGATATGCTTTGGTCTTATGACATATCAGCAGCTGCCGGCGAAGGACAAGCCGGTGTTGAAACAGATGGTATGTATTTATATACTGCTTTCTGGGGTTCAGGCAATTTTGCTAAGTTTGACCTTGATGGTAACTGGATTGAAACTTTTTCAGTTCCGGGAGCTCAGAACATCAAAGATTTAGCTTTCGATGGCGAGTTTTTCTATGGTTCAAATGCAGAAC
>DAIOVK010000431.1:0-3268 GCA_036759045.1 Kapaibacterium sp. (SeqCode)
AACTTTTTCTTTCATTTTTTTTCCATTTATTTATTTTCTACAATTTAAAACTTTCCTTTTTAAAAAGCAAATTTTTTTTGTCTTGAACTGTGATTTTTTTGATTTTTTTGATTTTTTTGATAAGATATTCTCAAATTCTTAATCATCTCATAATCACATAAATCTCAAAAATCATAGTTCAAAACAACAAATTAATTAAATATTACTTAATTATGTTATTTTTTGTGTTAATATTGATGTTAATAAGTTGTGGAAAATTTGTTATTTCATAGTTCAAATATATTCATTATTTTTGTATAATTAATTTTTTTTATATGTGCATTTTTTTTATTAATTGAAAGATATTAAAATGAATAATCAAAAATTCATAATCGAAAAACTTCTTGAAATAACATCTACTCTTACCATAATTATTGGTAAGCTCCTTGACCTGGTCAGGAAATTAGATGAATATCTCTATAATTTCAAGATTTGCAATGATTTACTAAAACAAATCAATAAAGAATATAATTATAATGTCAATCTTTTCAATTTAAAAGATTATGAGGAAAAGTTAAACTCACTTCTAACTGTAATAAAATCTTACGGTTTAGATGTGTTAGATATGTTTGAGAATATAAAGGAGTGCGATGAATAAACCAACAATTGCTTTTGCACAGGAACTGCTCGGCTATTTGCCGGGCAGACCTGATTATAATGAATGGTTGACTTGCATAAGTGCTATTGGTAATACTTTTGACGAATCAACCGCATTAAAATTGCTTTCTGAAAAGTTCAAAGATGAAAAACCAAACGAACACCTACACAAGCTAAATAATAGGGTTAAATCAACTGGCTTTGGTAGTTTAGTATGGCTTGCAAAGGAGTATGGCTATAAGATGGCAGCAATTAGCCGTCAGAAATTAGCTAAAAGCCCCCAGACCCAAATCCCCAGTCCCAAAAACGTGGAATATACAGATGAACTATTATACCGCTTTGTAAGTGAAGAGCTTGAAGAAAGAGCAGGCATTTATCAGTTTTATGATGATTTAAGCCGAGAAGAAGCAGATAACAGGGTGCTTAATGAATATCCAGATGCAAAAAAAGTGAGAGTACATAGAGTTTGCATAAATAAAGAAGTTATTGATAAAAATTTAAACAGAGATAACCTGCCACACTTAAAAGCTAATGGTAATCCCGATTTCGAGCCATTAACAACAAATTTTAAGAACTATTACTTAACTCTTCAGGAAATAATGGAAATGGTGGTGTTTGGTTTTTCAATAGTTTTTTGCTCAATGAAAGAAAATGAACAGGGAAATATTCGCAGATGCTCTGCCAGTTTTGTTGAAGCGGATTTGTTTGCTCTTGATTTTGATAAGGGAATTCAAATTCCGGATTTCATTGATTTAAAACCAGAGGGCTTAATAGGTATTTATACAACTTGCTCGCATACTGAAGAAAATCACCGGTTCCGTGCTATCTTTGAGTTGCCTTTTTGTGTGATAAGCAGTGATTTTTATAAACATATCGTAAAAAGCTTTGCAGAAAAATATAAAGCTGATAATACAACTGATTGCTGCCGTGTTTTTTATGGTTCAAGCCAAGGTATTTTTAAAAATTGTTTAAATGGAGTTCAATATGCAGCATATTAAAGTAAAACCTTACGTCCCAATGACAAAAGCTGGTATTTTGGGTTTTTTGAATGAAAATAAAAAAGTTTCACATAAAAAAACAATAGAAACAATGCAGGAAAAATTAGACAGAGGGCGAACAATGCCGGAAATGAAGGAACTTTTTGGTAGTTATTTTCATCAGGGCGAGCTTACAATTCTTGCAGGTCAGTCCAACGTAGGTAAATCCTTGCTTGCTTTTCAAATTGCAGATGGAATAAGCAAAGGAAAAGATATATTAGAACAGCATAATGAATGTGAGCCGCAGAAAGTGATTTATTATGATTTTGAAATGAGTGAAAGAAATCTAATAAACCGCTACCCAAATTATTCTGCAAACGATAACTTCCTCACAGTGAAAATTGATGATTTGCTCAGGGAACACGACGGTGTTTTTGAATTAGATATAATCAAAGAGCATATAAAAGAAGAAAAAGCAAGCGTTGTAATTATTGATAATATTTCAGCAATAGCAATGAAATCACTTCAGGACCAAAACGAATCCCTGCGTTTGATAAAAGCAGCAAAACAGCTTGTTTTAGATGGAAATCTTTCAATTTTATTACTTGCTCATACTCCCAAAATGTATGGTGTCAAACCAATAGAATTGAAAGACATAGCTGGTAGTGCAAACATAGGGAATTTTGTTGACAGTGCTTTTTTCATCTGTAAAAGTAGTGAAGGGACTAACCGCCGTTATATTAAACAAGTAAAATCAAGAAATGCTGAGATGATTGAGCAATGTCTGATAGCAGATATTAAGCAGTTGGATTATTTGAAGTTAGATTTTGTTTCTTTAGATGATGAAAGAAATCATTTAAAAATTGAAGAAGACATATCTAATGCAAAACGAAATGAATTCATCAGTTTAGCAGATGAAGTATTTTCTAATTCAGAATCTTTAACCCGTAAGGAAATAATTGATAGAATATGTGATTTAAAGAAATTATCTGAAAATGGAGCAAGGCATAGATTTGATAAATTAATTGAAAATGAATTAATTTCTAAACGAGATGGAAAATATATTCTTAATACTTAGCATTTGAATATTTTTGTCAAAAAGTGTCAAAGTGTCAAAAATGCCCTTTTTTTTGACACTTGACACTACCTTAAATGAACGAAATTAAGCTATCTTTAATTGAGGTTCTTCTGAAGCAGTTTCTTTTCTGTATTTGATATTGTATTCTTTCTTTATCTCATTGATTTCATTATTGATATAATCAATAATATTTTCATATTTACTGTTAATAAAATCATTATAAACAGCTTCCTTCATTTCCCAAACCTCCGTAAGCGTATCTTCATACTTATTCATAAATAACCTCCATCGGATTAAGTAATAATAATTGTTTCCTGTAACCATTAGCAATGCTTACAGTAATAACTATTTCAGAAATATAAACATCATAAAAATCCAGAAATTATTCAAAGAACTCAATAGTAATTTCCCTTTTTTCTAATGATTGCTCTGAGTAAAGAAAATTGATTACAGAAGTATCTAAATAAACCTTTAGTTTTTTGTTCATAATTAAATAAATAATTTTATTTCTACCAAATAGTAAATTTAAAACTTTCCGTTTTAAAATGCAAATTATTTTTGATAATGTTAGGTATAT
>DAIOVK010000432.1:0-3267 GCA_036759045.1 Kapaibacterium sp. (SeqCode)
TCCATTTAAAAAAAAATTCTCATTTTTCTTGGGGGGTTCGAAATGACACTTTAATAGTATCTATGAATACAACTTTGTATAAGCGGTCAAACATTAGCAATAAACTAATTTACTACATTCTTCAATAAGCATTTTTTTCAAATCAGAAATGCTTATATCCTTTGCTTTTGCACCTGCAGCTTGACTGTGTCCGCCACCGTTATATTTTATAGCTATGTTTCTTATATTGATTCCTTCCTTTGAACGAAATGACAATTTTAATTCATTATTGTCTAATTCAGTAATTTGTATGGCAATTTTCATATTCTTAATAGTCATTAACCTTTCAACGAAATTTTCTGTGTCGCTTAAAGTCGCATTAACTGAATCAAGTATTTCTTTTGTAACACTTAAAACGCAAAGATGATTATCGAAGAAAAATTCCACTTCAGAAAGCGCCCTGCCAAATAATTTCATTTGTTTTGCAGGGACTGAATTATAATAGCTATTATATAGGTAAGTAGGATTTGCACCAAGAGCAACTAACTCGGAAGCAGAAAGTAATGTATTTGCACTTGTATTGCTGAAAGTGAAATTTCCTGTGTCTGTCATTATTGCTAAATAAATATAATTAGCAATATCCTTATTTATTTTTAACTTATTATCACTTTTAAGTAAAGACCAAATCAATTCGCCTGTGGAACTGCTTTTTATATTGATTAAGGATAAATCAGTTTTGATTCTTGGTTCTAAATGGTGGTCAATAACAATTTTTTTTGCTTTTGAAATTAAAAATAAATCTTCCATAACACCGAGCCGCGAACTATCATTTAAATCAAGGACAATTATTAAATCTGCTTTTTCAAAAAATTCAGAGTGATTTTCCTTATTAAAAGAGTTAATTTTAGAAATATGATGTAAGAAATTATAGTTTTCATTTACTTTTCCATCAATGAAAATTTTAGAATTTTTGCCTTTGGTTTCACAATACTCATTCATAGCCAAACTGGAGCCAATAGCATCTCCATCGGTATTAATATGGGTTAAAATAAGTATATTGGTAGATTTTTCTATTTCTTCAAGAATAGTATATTTTTCTTCTTCAGAGTAGTGATTTGACTCATTTTTATTAAAAGTTAATTTTAATTCATTTAATTGCTTATCATTAAGCCCAGATGGATTGTATCCAGCAGATTTACATAAAAAATAAATATTAATTGTCTTTGCTAAAATATCAATAGTATCGAAGCAATCTATTACGCTCTCGCCGACAGCAAGGCAGCCGTGTTTTTCCCAAATAACGCAATCGTGCTGCTTTAGTTCAACAAGAGTTGCTTCAGCTAAATCATCTGATCCAGTAATTTTGTAAGGGACAAAACCAATCCCTTTTGGTATTAATATACTTACTTCGGGATGCATTTTGAAAATAATATCATTAATATCCTTTTTGTTTTCAATTTCAGGTGAATTAGAAAAAGCAATAATTTCTGTCGGGTGGGTATGAAGAATAGCTTTCGACTTAGAATTATTTTGAATAAGAAAATTGTGAATAAGAAGGTGAGATGGAAGTTCAGAAGTTGGAGAGTTATTGCTGTTGTTAAAATTGAATATATAGCATAAATTTGTTTGCTCTTTGAAAGCAACAATTACTAAATTGTCTTCCGGCTTATTTCTTAAATCGCGCATCTTAGAGCCAGTTGCAGTTATAAGAAGAATAGTATTTTTTAAGCAATGATAATCTTTATTTAATTGAAAATCTTTATATTTCAATTCTTTTAATTCACTGAAAGAAATAAAATCGCTTATATTGTAAGAAATGTTGCCAGCATTACGTTCAGCCCAGTTCCTTCGGCAAAGTAATTCTGAAGTTACTCTTATATCATTAATAACATTTTCTAATTTTTTAAAAAATTTCATAAATTTCTTTATTATTTGAAAAAAAAAATGCAATTTAGAAAAAAATAAGTAATTATTTTTTTATTGTTTTAATAAATAAGAATGTTAAAAGTTAAATAAAAGAATTTGAATACAATAAATAAATCACTGCTATTCTATAATTCCTCTATATTGAAAAATATTTCATATAACTTAAATAATTCTGAAACTTTACAAATGGTTTTTAAGTAATAATATTTAATGGAATATATAGTGCTTTTTTAAATCAGGAAAATTAGAATAGCACTATTATCATTTATTTTAATAAAATAGAAAAATTTGCATAATTGAAAATATACAAAATTTAAAAATCTCAAATTAAATAATCTTTAATATTTTTTCTTTTTTTCTTGATTTTTTAAGAAAATTTTTATATATTACGAAATGAAAAAAGAATGAAAAAATAATTCATATATTTTTAATTAATATAAATTTCACAATCATAAGGAGTCTTATTTATGAAAAAACTAACGAATTTACTAATCCTAAGTGCATTATTTTTGTTAGTGCCATTGCTAACAAATGCACAAATTGCTACTGAGGTATCAGTAGGTAATGGTGGCGATTATGCTACCTTATCTGCCTTAGCAGCTGATATTGATTTATTAGGATTAGGTGACAACACAACTGTAAATATCATTAGTGATGTTTTTGAAGAAACGCCTGTTGTCATTAACCAATGGACAGAAAGCGGCTTAGGCGGCTATTACTTAACAATCCAACCATCAGGTGGTTCTTGGACTATTTCTGGTGCATTTTCTGGAAATGCAGTAATTAAACTGAATGGAGCCGACCGCGTTATTATAGATGGCGAAATGAATGAAGGAGAAAGAAATCTCACTATTTCAAATACTGCAACTACTGGCACTACTGCTGCGATTTGGCTCTCAAGTTTAGGTACAACTGCTGGTTGCGAAAACGTTACTATAAGAAATACTAATATTTTTGGCTCTAATGCTACAAGTGATGTAACAACAACTATTGGTATCAGTGTTGGTGGAACTTCACTTTCAACTACCGGCACCGGTGCTGATAATGACAATTTATTAATTGAAAACAATCTCGTCCAAAGAGCTTATTATGGTATAAGCGTTAATGGATTATCAACTGGTTTAAACAACAACTTACAAATCCTTAACAATGAAATTGGAAGTGAACTCTCTACAGATTATGTCTGGTATAAGGGTATTTATATGACTTATGCTGATGCTCCGATAATTGCTCATAATTATATACACGATTTGAGATTAACTACCGGAACAAATGTTACAGGTATTGACATAGGAACAACCTGTGCAAATGCCTTAATAGACGCAAATAGAATTCATGGCATTGCACAGGCAAGTACTGGTG
>DAIOVK010000433.1:0-3264 GCA_036759045.1 Kapaibacterium sp. (SeqCode)
AATATTGCACTTTATCCCCATTTTCTTTCTTTGGATACAACCCAGTTGGGTCGGTGAAGGAGGTGGGGTTGTTAAAGCAGTAGTGGTATGGTGTTTGCGAGGGCTGATTAGTATTTCTTTTCTAACTCTGCTTGCTTGCAGATTTCGTTTGCTGTTATTCTGTCAAATTGATTATGCCGTTTTACTGGGATTACTTTTTTTCCATTATAATATATTGAATGATTGCCGCCCTCTCTTAGCAGATAATAACCATTTTCCTCTAAATATCTAACCAAATCACGTCTTTTAACAGACATAGCTGGCTTCCATTTCAAATTGCTCTAAATGTATGTTTCTAATTGGCAATGATTTTCCAAGCTCTCTATAAGCAATACACATTTCTCTAAAAGCATCTTCAAGCATATATTTGCAATCTTCTATTGTAACACCTTCGGTAACTACTTCAGGAAATTCTAGTATTTGCCCCATATATCCTGAATCAATTTTCGTGAATTGTGCTGTATAATTCATTTGTAACTCCTTTAATAATTATTAGTAAATTTAGCTAAAAATTTTAAATTATGCAAAAGAAATAAATAAATATTAAACGCAATTTATTGAAATAAATTAGTCATACGATGACTTTAAGTCATCGCATGACTTGACAGAAACAGCACTTTCGTAAAGTTTGAAAGGCAGGTGGAGTCCATCTTTTACTTTTCAAAGAACATTTAGCATTTGTAACCCTTTGCAAAATGTAAATTTAGAAAATTTTGTAATGAAATGCAAATTTAACAAGGGGTTGCAACCCCTTGTTAGAAAGCATAAATCTCCTTCCCAAGTGCAACTTGGGAAGGAGGTAGAAAATAAAAGGATGTAGAGACAGGTCTTAGACCTGTCTCTACGCTTGACTAAACCGCACTTTCGGAAAGTTAAAATTCTAAACTATCTAAACCAAATGTCATCACCACTTAAATAAAAGTCTTACTTATTATGGGGATCGGAATGACAATATTTAGAACTTCACATTATATAAAAAGCAAAAGACTTCCTCCCATAACAACCATTCCGGCAATCATTCCATAAATAGCGTAATGACCAGAATCATACTCGCGGGCTGATGGAAGTAATTCATCTAAAGAAATAAATACCATAATACCGGCAACAAAGCCAAAAACTATTCCCATTGTAGTTCCGTTAATAAACGGGAGTAATAATAAAAAGCCCACTATACCACCAACTGGTTCTGCTAATCCAGAAGTAAAGGAAAGCCAAAATGCTTTTTTCTTATTTCCAGTGGCATAATAAACTGGAACTGAAACAGCTATACCTTCAGGTATGTTATGGATGGCGATAGCTAAAGCTATTGAAATACCAATGGTTGGTTCTTGCAAAGCTGCTGTAAAAGTGGCTAATCCCTCTGGAAAATTATGAATAGCAATTGCTAATGCCACAAAAATTCCCATACGGAATAGTTTACGTTCACCCCCATTGAATTGATTCATTTCTTCAATCGTTTTTGGCTCGTGTGGATTTTCGTACTTGGGTATTAATCTATCAATAATTAAAATAAAAAATATACCCGAAAGAAATGAAATTAAAGTAATAGCTGAAGCATAAAATTCATCATTATATGCCATAATTAAAGATTCTTTGCTTTTAGTCATAATTTCGACAAAAGAAACATAAATCATCACTCCGGCAGAAAAGCCAAGAGAGGCAGATAGAAAACGTTTGCTTGTCTTCTTTGCAAAAAATGCCATTGCACTGCCTATTCCGGTTGAAAGACCAGCAAATGTAGTAAGTGCTAATGCGAATAGTATATTTGAAGTACTGTATTCCATAATTTTTTTTATTTGTAATTAATAATTTGCAATCGGCAATCGGCTGTCAGCTATCAGCTTGTCGGCAATCGGCTGTCGGTTAACAGAATAGGAACTAACAACTAAAAACTAATAACTAATTACCAATGAATAATACTTATATCTAATAACAAGCAAATACTGATAGCTGATAGCTGATAGCCGACAGCTGACAGCTGATAGCCGACAGCTAATAGCCGACTTAAAACGCTAATTTTAAAATTTCTAAAACATCTTTCGGATATATTTTTTTAACAACTCCGAGAGTGGGAGTTTCAAAAGCATTTTTTGAAATCAAATCTAATTCCTCAAATTGAATACCAATTTCGCTCAATCTTGTCGGAGCTTTCCATTCCATTAATTTCTTTTGAAATAAATCTAAAGCTTCTTCAAGCGAAGCAGCATCCCAGACATTTTTTGCCCATCTGTTGAAAGTTTCCGGATTTTCATTATGAACGTATTTTATCCATGCAGGGAAAATAATGCCAAGACCGGCACCGTGAGCAATATTTGTATGAATTGCACTCAAGGAATGTTCAATTCTATGGCATGCCCAGTCGCCACCAATTCCAGATGAAGCGATACCATTTAAAGCCAAAGTTGCAGCCCATGCTAAACTTGCTCTTGCATCGTAATCCTTTTCATTATTTTGAAGCAAATCGACACATTTTATAACTGTTCTCATTAGCGATTCATCAAGAGCCAACGTTACTTCCTGATTTTGTCCTACGAAATAAGATTCCATAACGTGGGACAAAATGTCAATTGCTCCATAAACAGTTTGAGCCCAAGGTAAAGTAGCTTGTATGCTTGGGTCAATAATTGAAACAAGAGGTCTAAGCACCTGATTTGAAAGAGGAAGTTTTTTCTTTGATTCTTCATTTGAAATGACCGAATGAATATTCATTTCAGAGCCAGTTGCCGAAATAGTAAGTATAGTAAAAATTGGGATAGCTTGTGTTATTGAAATTTTTCCGAGATAAGCATCCCAAATGTTATCAACGAAAATACCGGCTGCTATTGCTTTTGCCTCGTCTATTACAGAGCCGCCGCCTATTGCAACTATCCCTTTTAATCCAAGGTCTCTTGCAATAGCAATAGCTCTGTTAGTATGCTCTAATGTTGGATTGGATTGGACATCCCAAAGCTCAAACCATTCTATATTATTTTCTTTTAGTGAATTAACTGCCTGTTCATAAACGCCATTTCTTTTTATAGAGCCGGAACCAGCAAGCAAAAGAACTTTATTTAAATTATTATTTTTGATTTCAATTCCTATTTGGTTTATTGTCCCTTTACCAAATATAATTTTTGTCGGATTGTGAAAAATGAAGTTTTGCATAATTGTTTATTTGTTTAATTGTTTATTTGTTTATTTGTTTAATTGTTTATTTGTTTATTTGTTTAATTGTTTATTTGTTTA
>DAIOVK010000434.1:0-3246 GCA_036759045.1 Kapaibacterium sp. (SeqCode)
TAACAGTTTGTTTAAGCAAGCTAACTGGTTAGAATGAATAAACAAACTGTTAGAATGAATAAACAAATTGAATTTTTGAGTGATAAAATTAAAAGTACAGCCGACAGCTGACAGCCAACAGCAAAAAGCTAAAAGACAAAAAGATATGAAAGAAAGAAAAATCATAGTAAAAGGAAAAGATATCAGAGTTATGAATTACAATGACTTTGATTTTATTTGCTTGTCTGATATGATTAAAGCAAAAGATGGGGATTTTTTTATATCGGATTGGCTGCGAAATAGAAATACTATTGAATTTCTTGGTGTGTGGGAAAGTATATATAATACTAATTTTAATTATGGCGAATTTGCCACAATTAAAAGTTTTGCAGGTCTTAACAGTTATAATTTTCTTCATTCCCCTCTTGAGAGGGGCAGGGGTGCGTAAATTGGGTTATTGAGTTATTAGGTTACTGGGTTATTTTACTAATGACTAATGATTAATATAAGAATTAGCTGAATGCCGACAGCTAACAGCTGACAGCTAAAATAAAAGGAGTAAATATGGAAACAATAAGCATAAAAGTAAGAAATTCAGAGCAAAAAGCACTGATAATGAATATTTTAGATAAATATTGCAACGAAATTAATTATGATTTAATTCCAGATTACAAAGTGGATTTTAAACATAATAATGAATCAAAAGGCAAAATTGAAGATTTAGCTGGTGTTTGGGCAGATTATGATATTGATATAAATCAGATAAGAGAAAAAGCATGGAAAAGAGTTTAGTAATATGCGATACAAATGTAATTATTAATTGGTTGAAAAATGAACCAATTACAATAAATTATCTGAACCAAATCGGAAACGAAAACATTGCTATTACGTCAGTTTCTTTTATGGAAATATTACAAGGAGCAAGGAATAAGAATGAATTTGATTATTTAATAAAAACAATTAATAATTTTAAAATTTTGCATTTTACTGAAAGAGCATCCTTGATTAGCACTCAATTAATTGAAAAATTTGTTTTAAGTCATAAATTGCAAATACCAGACGCAATTATTGCAGCAATAGCAATTGATTACGAATTACCATTGTTTACTCTGAATTTAAAAGATTTCAGATTTATACAGGAAATTGTTCTTTGGAATAATTAATAATAAAAACCGATAGCTGATAGCTGACAGCCGAAAGCCGACAGCTGAAAAACAAAACAAAATAAAACGAAACTATGAGAATAAAACATAAATATAAAGCACTAATTCTGATTTTTATTGCATTATTTTATTGCACGAATGCAAACGGACAATCTCTGTTTAATGTTCAAAATGGCGCCAAAGTTAGATTTGCTAATAATTCCTTGGTTAAAATTAATGGGGATATTACAATTAACAGTGGTGCTACACTTAATATCGGGCAAAATGCAATAATTAAATTAATCGGAAACTGGTTCAATGATGGAATTCAAAATTGTGGGTCTGGCACTCAGGTTTATTTTATTGGTGATGCCGATAGCGTTTTAATTGGTGGAAATGGAACTACTTATCAGTTCAGTTCAATAATTATTGAAAAAGACGATAAATCATATCTCGTAGAACTTAATGCTCCGATTTCCGTTCCGAATGGTTTTTTGACACTCACTCAAGGCACTTTCAAAATTGCTGGTACTCATAGTTTAACAAATACCGTTTTTGCTTTATATCAAATAAATGAAAACTCTGCTTTTATTCTTGATAATGAAAATGTAACCGTTAGTGGCGAAAATTCTAATTTTATATTGTCTGGCACTCTAAACATTAACCAAGGCATTTTTTACATTGGAACTGGAATTAATGAACACAGCTTATTATATCAATCAGCAGCGATACCCCCAACTTTAGAGATAAGTGGTGGCGAGTTACATATTAATTCACGTTTAGCAAGAAATAATGATTCTGATTCAATTCGCTATATTCAATCTGGAGGAAAGGTAAATCTTGGAGTAGCAGCGGTTTCAACTGCTGCAAACCGCGGTATGTTTGATATAAGCTCTGGCTCTACTTTTAACGTTACTGGCGGAACCATTGAATTGCAACGTCCTTCAACTACTTTTGAAGATTACTATGTTCAGCCGACTACGAGCAACGTAACGGGTGGAATTTTACAATTCAACTCTCAGGACGGGGTTAATAAAAGTTTTACTGTTAATTCAACTGCTTCTATTGGTGAGTTTACAATATTAGCAAATAACAATCCAGATGTTACGCTTTCTGCAAACACAAATGTTTTGAGAAATATTAATTTGAATGGAAGCGGCGCTGACAGATTAAAAATGAATAATTTTAGTTTATCGCTCGGTGGGAACTGGACAAATAATTTCGCAAATTCAAATTCATTTAATCAGGGAAACCAACCTGTCATTTTCACTGGCGCTGCAGTTCAAAAAATACAGGGGACGCAAACGCCGGTATTTAATCATTTAAGCATAAATAAAACTGACGGAAAAGTTGAGCAAGAACTTTCTACTACAATAAACGGCAATTTACGTTTACTTTCCGATACTGCAATATTCGATATGAAAGACAACGATTTAGTCATTGGACTAAATGGAAAAATATATGCAGGCACAGGAACAGAAGAAGATATTGATTATTTCAGTTCAACAAAATGTGTGTTAAATACAAATACTGATACTCTAACTGGTTCAAAGCTCATAAAATATTTATCACCTGCTACTTCTCTTCCAGTTGAATTATATTTCCCGGTTACAACTCCCGGCGTCTATACTGCTAATTTAATTAGCTTTTTTGCTGCAGGAGCTACTTTTGGAGCAAATCCATATATTGCAGTCCGAAATCTGCCTTTTGAACATCCTGCTGTTGAAATAACAAACCGCTCTCTTCAAAAATACTGGGTAATTGAAACTCAGGATTTGACGGTCGCTGACAACGGTGCAACTGTTGAATTTTATTATGATGCAAGCGAAATTGAAGGTAACGAAGGAAACTGGCGGGTGCTCTATTTTGCACCTTCGTGGAACAACCCTGATGGTTACTGGCGAATAGACCCGGGCGAAACTGACGATATTGTTGAATTTAATCAAAAAATATTCTATTCTGTTCAAGTCGATGAAATAGCTGGTGACTGGACTGCAGGTGAACCCGATGTTGCTTACGGACAGTACTTCGCTCGCGCAGATGGTAATTATAATGACCCTGAAACCTGGTCTAAACAAGGATTTAACGGCGACCCATCTCCTACTGCACCTAATAAGCGTTCCGA
>DAIOVK010000435.1:0-3223 GCA_036759045.1 Kapaibacterium sp. (SeqCode)
ACGAAAACAAACGGTTCTCGTTTGATTCTTCTTTTCCTGTCTTTGGATTTAGCCATTTATAATCAGTCGAGAATAATTCCCTAAGCGGTTTAAATTCATTGTCTTGCTTAATTTTAGTTTCAAAAATGCGAAGCAAAAGTAATTCAATAATATACTCAACTCTTTGTACTGGTGTACCTGCTGGTCTAAGCTTATTGTGTAAGGCTTTTAAAGCGTTATTTGTTTTGTTATCTGCGTAATGTACTGTTGAACGTCCCATAAATCCTACTTTGTTTCTAATTCGTAAATTTTATACCAATAAAAAAAGGCTTCCAGATTGGACTTTTTCAAACGGTTTAGTTTTGTAATCATTGGTTCGGCTATAAGCCATTCTTTCATTTGTAATGGGTTACTATATTTTTCAATAGTTTTGTAATCATGTTTTATTAAAGTTGCCACATAAGCAGCTTTTGAAGCATGGGTAATTGCCTTCTCTATATGATAGCTTTCGGAGAAAATAAATCTGGAAATACGCTGAATGCCTTGCTGTAATTGGTCAAAATCGCCTTTCCCATCAGCACCCCTGCTTACAATGCATAAAGAAGTTTGATAAATATCTTCCAAAACGTCTTTCTCAGAAAGGTTATTCATTTTCCGATACTCAAGTTCCGTTTTAGCAAACTTTGTAAATGTAGTTTTAATTGTTTCTATGTCCGCCACATTATCAAACAGATTGCCAATATCATATAACTGTTTAATGATTTCCATACTCATGCTGTCTTTGCCTTTAAAATATGGAATCCCAGTAGTGTTTGGAGCAAAAGCAGTTAGCTTATCGCCTGTAATATCTTCTAAACATGCAGACTTAACGGTTAATGGAGTCTCTTTTTCTGGTAAAAACGAGGACTGTATTTTGAGTTCAACCAAGTTCTTATATTGCACTTCTTCAAAAAGAATATCAAGCAATACATATTCTTCTTCTTTGCTGGTTTTGTGTAAAGGATTATAATAAAATTTGTAGTGAGCTTTATCAATTTTCGAATTTGTATTTCGCTGCTGCAATTCTTTTCTCAGAAAACCTTGTTCTGAAGCAACACTATCAAGTAATTCATCTAATTTTTCGGGATTTATAGGCATTATAATATCAATGTCTATCGATAACCTTTTTGATGAATTAAAATGAAGCATTAATGCTGTACCGCCCTTAAAAACAAAAGAGAGTTTTTGTTTCACTAAGCCTTCTAATAGTAAGAGGGCACGAATTACTTTTTCAACCAATATTTTATCGGCATTTCGGTTTTCTTTTGAAACCTTAGTTATCCAGTCTAACGTAAATTTATCTTTATCTATCATATTCTATAAATTGGCAGCATTTCAAATTTGCTGCCGTAAATTTGAAATTGAATTTAAATATTTACGAAAGCTTTCTTTTTTCCTTCGTCTATCGGCATATCGAATCATACGACTCTCATTTATAGTGTATTTTTTTAATGCTTCCTGAAAAATAGTTCTCATTTCAGAACCTTGTTGAGCAGCAAATATTATATCATCACAAAAAATATCAACCAACATTTTTTCAATTGTTGGTGAGTTGATTTTGTTTATTGTTTGTAATGGAGCTTCTGAAACTAAAGACTTTACGATTAAAGTTTCTTTTTCATCAGGTAAGTATTTTTCAATTAAATCTTTTGTAGGTTCAATAAATACAGAAATTTTATGTTCTTTTAAATAAAAGAATACCGATTGTGCAGCTTCTTTATCCACCTCAATAAGTATGTAAAATCTTCCAGGCTGATGAATCATAAATTCATTTAAAGAAGAGGTATTCCATATACACATTCTCAAATATGGAAATTCTTTTTTTAGCTTTGAATGAACTGATTTTATTTTGGAGGAAATTTCTGGTGTGTAAACCCTGTTTTTACCAATTGCAAATCTTCCTCTACCAATCCTATTTAAAACGCCAGATTGCACCAAATTATAAACTCTCCAATTTATTGTAGTAGTCTTTACTTCCGGTTCCCCTTGTAAGTAAAACTTTACAATATCAGATGTTTCAAAGCTTTCTTTGTCTTTGAAATAATCTTTAAGTTGTTCAATATTTAATTTATCTGTTGCGATAGTTTTAAACTTAGAGTACAAATATAATAAAAAACTATATATTGGCAGCAATATAAAAATGATGCCGAAATATAGAGCGGTGCTTCAGCAAGATTAGTAAAACTGATTTTGTGTCGTCATTCGGCAATATTAAAGCAAGATTGATATTGCGCTCATTACTAACAAAATTCGACCACTTCGCGGATAAATTGTTAAATAGATAAATAGTTAAAAAGCCCGAACTGCACGCACATAGCCTGAGTTGAGCTTACTGCCGTCGAACTGGCAGCCATTGTCGAAGTACTGCATCCACGCGCCGCCGAGATTATTACTGCACTCGGTAGAACTCCAATAGTAGGCACTAGCAAAACCGCTGCCTCCGTTTACCCCTGCGGTAGCATCAATAGTTGCCTTGTTTTGATACATTAAATTCAATTCTTCTTTTGAGGGAAGGTACCAGTCGCCATAAGTTTTGCCCCCTTCGGTAACTTGTAGCTCATTACAAATACGCGCTGCATAAGTGCTGCCATCATCACCTATAGCAACTTGAGCTGCAATAATTATTGAGGTATTTGCTTCACCAGAAAATGGACCGTCTCCTTTTGCCTGTGTATTACCATAAGTTCCTGCATACCATCTTACCCCTGTGCTTTGGTCTTCTTTAGCAGCTACCAAACCATGTTGTCCGGTTTCGTCTACCCAGAATACGATACCGCCTTGGGCAAAGTCGCCTACGGAATAGGTAGTTGAACCACTGCCTGCTGTTGCATTTACTACATAAGGGCTTGCAGTTGTTCCGCTACCTGTTACAGTTACATTGGTACCTGCGGTTACTTTGGTTTCGGAGCCATCGGCTGCTGCTGGTGTATTAATAAGGTCTGCATAATCTTTATCCCAAGCTGTAAATACCGGGTCGGTTTCTGTTATTGTTCCTGAAACACTTTCAGCCGTTTTTGCATGAAGGGCATAAGGAACGCTTAACAACTGGCTTGTTCCAGTGATGGTGTAATTTGTTCCACCAGCAGGGTCGGTTTTGGTTTCAATAAAATAAGGTCCGTTTGCCCAGTCAATGGTATTAAAACCAGAACCACCACCTATTTCAATACTTACCAGTCCATTGGCGTTGGTGGTTGGGCTTTGGGTT
>DAIOVK010000436.1:0-3217 GCA_036759045.1 Kapaibacterium sp. (SeqCode)
AAGCATTTGGGCTTGCCCAAATGTAACAAGTGAGCAAGCTCACTTGCTTTCCCAAGATGGATTCTGGCATTCGCCAGAATGACATTTTTAGAACTCCCCATTAACTTTCGCAAAGTTATAACACTTCTAACTTTCGTAAAGTTTATTAAATTTGCGAAAGTTAACCTATCTAAACTTCTATACTATCTAAATTTCTAAACCATCTGAACTTCTAAACTATCTAATCTTTCTAAACCATCTAAACTACTTTACATCTGACAATTTGCTGATTTCATCTCTGAGTTCGGCAGCTCTTTCGTAATCTTCGTTTTGAATAGCTTTGTCCAATTGTTCTTCTAAATATTCTAATCTTGATTTTGGTTTAGCATCTTTTTTTTGCTGTTGCTGATGAGGTCTGTTCATTAATTTGAGGTCATCATCATTATCATCACCGGGAGGATAAAGTCCGGTTTCATCTAAAATATCAGCACTTACGTAAATTGGTGCATTACAACGAACTGCGAGAGCAATAGCATCGCTTGGTCGCACATCAATTTCAAGATTTACTTCTTCAAAAATCAGTTTTGCATAGAAAGTTCCATCACGAAGTTCATTTATATAAACTTCAGTTAGAGTAATATCGAAAGCTTCAAGGAGTGATTTAAGCAAATCGTGAGTCATTGGACGTGGAGGAATAACTCCCTCAAGCTCAATAGCTATTGCTTGCGCCTCGAATGCACCGATAATTATCGGGAGGCGTCTTTTCCCATCTGATTCCTTTAATATAAGTGCATAAGCGTTATTTGCTGTTGGACTGGGTGATATTCCCATTATGACTAATTGTTTCTTTTCCATTTATATTTCAGCTTTCAACAATATTTTTATATCATTATCCCTTTTTCATTAAGGAGAGTTCTAAAATTCAATCTTACTTATTATTCCGAATAAAGTGTGGAATATCAAGTTCTGTGTTAACAAAGAATTGTGAGATTCCTTGCTACGCTCGGAATGACAATTTTAAAATACCTCTAATTTAAAATAAAACATTGTAAGGATTATTTCATAAAAATAATGTATAAATTAACAATTTTCACTAATTACAAGTTCTTTCAAACTTTTAATTAGACTATTTTATTTATACTTTATTGTATTTAATGTTTTGTCAATTTGATTTTACAAATCTTCCAAATTTGATTGATTTTCCATATTTAACAACAAAATTATATACTCCAGTTTGCAATCCTTTTATGTCAATATATACTGATGAATTATTCTGAATATTTTCTGGATATTCCTTTGACTGGACAAAATTTCCTTTAATATCATATATTTCAATAGTTAAATTATTGAGCACTGGATTTTCGAAGTTAAAAGAAATAAAATCCTGAGCTGGATTGGGATATACTTTTACTTGATTTTGATTACATACTTCAGAGATACAGGAACCTTGAGCTACATTTAAAATATTATTATCAATGCTTGCATTAAGGACTGGATTTTGCAAAATATATTCGACAACAGTTGAATATTCAGAACTGTTCTCAATTACTTCAAAGGAATCCGCAAGACCAAAGTAATTCAGTACAAAACCAATAAATTCGTTGGTAATGAAAGTATAAGTACGTGAATTATCAATAGATTCACCATTTAAAGTTACTTCAACTAATTTTTGAAAATTTTCAAAATCTGAATTATATGTATATTTAAGTTTATCAGATTGAATGAAGAATTCATCGTCATCGTTAATATAGTTTAAGCAATAGTTCAAGCCGGCAAGTACTTTGCTTCCAGAAATTCTTGCTTTTATTAATCTGTTCCCCAGCATATTTTCTGCAGTAAAGCCATAACCGAGCATTCTAAAAACATCTAAACCATTAATAGTCCCTTCGTAAAGAGGTTGAGATGTTGCACCATTTAATGTAATAGAAAAATCAATATCTTTCATATCTAATTTATTTTCAGCCCAATTGGTATATGATTTACTAATTAATATGCCAACAGGACAATCCTTGTAACCGGGTGAAGTCATTTCCTGAGGAGTTAAATGCTCCTTATAAAAAGATGTAACATTTCCAAGTTTATATGTAATAGGCGGAACAGGTTTGGAGTAGCTGGTATCTATATCTTCAGAATAAACATCTAAAATAACCTTGGTAACTAAATCTTCTTTAATAGTGCTATCTAAACTAATATTGTTCCAAGAAAATGATTTTATTTCCTCATCAAAATCAATACTAATTTTCCCAATATTACGATAATCAGGTCCGGCACTTACGATATATGAATCTTTGCCAGAATTATTTTTTACAACTATTGGCTCGGAGTAAGGATAATAATGATTACTTGCAATTATTACATTAATTGAAGGAATATTTTTGGCGATGCTACTATTGGTTTCTTCATCTAAACCAGACATCAAAACTATGATTTGTACATTTTCATTTTTTAATTCGGTAGTCAGATTATTTAATATGGAAGTAAAATCTTCATTAAAGCTGATTGGGTCTGGTTTTGTAATAAGATTGTTTGCTAATCCCAACTGAATTATGCCAATTTTAACACCGTTATAATCTTTAATATATTTGTTTTTAATTAAATTTCTTAAATGGTCATAAAAGCCGTCAGAAGGAATTACAATATTTGAAGAAACGAAATTTATTCCATATTGCTGATTTGCATTATAAGCAATTTGTTGAAATATTTCCGGACCTAAATCAAATTCGTGGCTTTGGATGCCTACTGCATCAATTTTTTGGAGTGAAAGAATTGATAGTTCCAATGCTCCTAAATACTTGTTAAAAAAGAAATCACCAACAGAATAATTTCCTGTTAGCAAAAGCATAGCATTTGAATCAAGAGATTTTTCATTTTTAATTATAGTTATAGCCCTGGCTAAGCCACCTACTTTACCATTAAGTTCATTATCTCTTGGCATTCCGGGTAATAAATTAGAATGTGTGTCGTTTAAATGCATTATTGTGATTTGTTTAGTTTCACTTTTGGCTTGCAAAAACAAAAATAAAGATAATAAGACAAGAGGCATTAATTTTTTCATTTTAGTTCCTTTTAAAAACATTATTTAATAATTATTGCAAAAATAAAAAATACTAATCATTCTTCAAACCCTTTTATTCTAGATATTCATAACTCCAGTCCACCTCGTAGTTATTAATTTCGCTTATTTTAAACTCTAACTCTCCCAATTTTACGTAATTGAAAGATTTATTTAGTAAAAAAA
>DAIOVK010000437.1:0-3208 GCA_036759045.1 Kapaibacterium sp. (SeqCode)
TGATGCATTTAATTTAAGCAGAATAATCTACAACAAGCCAGAAATTGTTAGGCCTGAACTAGGTGCAATTCCTGATTTTAATAATCCCGATTATGACCCAATAATAGCAGTCGCAAATGAATTGAGTAATAAGGAAAAGCTAAACAATGAAATAAATAGTATTCTTGAATCAACTGAAGGTGTTAAACTTGCAAAAAAAGAAGTTGAATTACTTTTTGATAAAATAGAAGAAAAAGCTCGTAAATATACTGACCAAACTGATTTTACATTTAAAACAGAAAGAGAAAGATTGGGAAGATCATTTTTGGTGTATTCTGAAGGTTATACAGTTACGTTAAGTTATGAAAATAGAGTTAGCAATTGGGTTAGAGATGCTGAATTAACAATTAAAATGTGGGATGGATATCTGTCTATTGAAACAAGAATGAGCTATTTCCCTGGCGAAGAACCAAAATTAATTAAAACAATTAAACCGAAAGTTGATTTAAATGATTCAAAACAAATTGTTTGGAGAATTGATAAAACAACTACTTTAAAATCTGATGAGATAGTTCGTCAACTTTTTGTTTTTATAATGGATTCAATACAAAAAGAAAAAGAGAAAAAATTTCGAAAGGGTAATTAGTATATCCGAGAGAGAAATTAAAGGAGTATAAAATGAGTTTGAAAGATGGATTTACAATTTGAAAATTAAGCTTAGTTAAAAAAAACAAGTATCTATGAATTTAGAAAAAATAAAAAGTTACATCCAATCGTATAAAGACAATTTTGAATTAGTAAATCATCAAGAGCTTTATAAATGGAAAGCCGTCAAACAATTTCAAGACCATTGGGATATTGATGCGGAAAATTTTGCAGAAATGCTAGCATTATCACTAAGAAAAACTTTTAATTTACTTGATTCCGGTCAATACTTTCCAAAAAGAATGCTGCAAACGTACGCTATAGATAATCCAGAATTAATTCGAAGTTATTTCAGGGAACTCTATAATGAAGAAAATGACATCAATGAAAGAATTGAAACTTTTCGTTCCAATATAAAAATACTTAATCAAAATTATGATGTTGACAATGACTATCAAGACCACAGAGCAGTTGTCGTCTATTTAGCGTTAAGATATCCTGATCGTTATTATTTTTACAAACAGCGAATGTTCAAATCTTTTATTGAAAAAATTGACTATGATTATAAATCAATTGCTGGTAAAATTGACAACATTGGTCAATATCAAAATTTATGTGATATCATAAAATATGAATTATCACAAGACCAACCACTATTAAGACTACATAATCAAACATTAACCAATGATTGTTATATCGATACTGATTTAAATATTCTGACTCAAGATTTTTATTTATGCTGTAGTGCGTCACTTGCCAGATATCGAAATTATTGAAGATGAAGAATTAGATGCAGAAGAAATCAATATTGAAACTACAAGTCCTTCTTCTATTGAAATAACAATATCAACAGTAAGTTTTGCCCCTTTTACTACTAATCATATTAAGAATAATATTGAAAACAAGAGGTTGGGTAATTTAGGAGAATTGTTTGTACTTGAATACGAAAAGGAACAACTGATTAAACTAAACAAAACTAATTTGGCCAAGAAAGTGAAGCACGATGCTAAAAATATTGGAGATGGTTTGGGCTATGATATTTTATCTTATGATGCAAAACAAAACAAAAAATATATTGAAGTAAAAACCACAAAAGGGAATGCCAACACTGTTTTTTATATTACCCGAACTGAAATGGAAAGAAGCAAAATAGAAAAAGACAATTACTTTTTATACAGAGTTTATAATTATAATGAGAAGACATCAAGAGTTGACATTCAAATCATTAGAGGTGATATCAGTAGTTTGTGTCAAGAGCCAGTTAATTTCAAAGTTAAGATGATATAATTTATGGAAGTAAAAGTAATAAGTTGCACATTTCAAGAATTAGTAAACTCGTACTATGAAGTGATTCCAAATTCAGGCATCAAAGGGCAATTGTATATTCCAGAATACCAACGTCCTTATGTTTGGAAAGAAAAGCAAATAAATGGATTATTAAACGATTTATTAGAATATCACGACAATAATAAATCAGAAAAACCTCTATACTATTTGGGAAGTATTATTTTGCATCAAGATGGAGATAAACTAAAAATTATTGATGGTCAACAGCGAATTACAACCACACTGTTACTTAATAAATTCAAAAATTCTGATTTTATAAGTGGCATTAAATACAATGCAAGCGAATCAGTAGCAAACATTCAACATAATTTATCTTATTTAAAATCAGTGTTTGACGGTGAAGTATTTGAGTATATCGAAGTAAAAGAAAAGATTTTAGAAGCATTAGATTTAAGTAAAATAAATGTTACACTAGTTGTTACCTCAACCGAAGATTTAGCATATACTTTTTTTGAAACGCAAAATACTGGTGGTGTACGATTAAGTGGAAGTGATATTTTAAAAGCACATCATTTAAGAGCAATCACAAATAACAAAATTGTAAATTATCAAGCTAGAAAATGGGAAACTATTGATAGTACAATGGTTGAATATGTCGTTCAAAATCTTACTAAAATCAGGTTTTGGGATAATAGAAAATGGAGACAGTTTCCTTTTTACCGAGATGAAAGACGAGTAAAAAGTGTCTTGATAGATGAATATACTTTAAAAACAAAAAAAGACAATAAAGATATTTCATATCATTACAGTGCCGTAAAGAGAAAGGGAGAACTTTTACTTCAAATGCAAGAAAGCAATTTTAAACAGCTAAAACAACCCCTCTCAGATGGGAATAATACTTTAGATTACATAAATGATTACATAAATCTTTATAAAATTCTTTTTAAACAGCATAAAACAGATTACAGAGTAGATGATAGATTTTATGACTTTAGAAATAAAGTGATGCACGGTAATAATGGAACTTTATTTTTAAAGGAACTATTGGAAATATCCATTATGGCTTATGTCAGTAGGTTTGGATTTTATAAATTATTTGATGCTACATTATGGTTATATCGAATGATTTATTCTTTACGTGTCTCTAAAGCTAGAAATGTTAGAGAAGATAGCATATTCAAATTTGTTTATGATTATCAATTTATTGATAATATTTTGGAAGTTTACACCCCGGAAGAACTATTTACATTTTTGAAAAAATTCAAATATTCCTTTGACACAGATAACACTGAAAGCA
>DAIOVK010000438.1:0-3196 GCA_036759045.1 Kapaibacterium sp. (SeqCode)
GCAACCCCCTGATAAAAGAAGACTTTTATTTTAAATTGAAATGACATAACTTAGCACTGTCATTCTGAACGAAGCGAAGAATCTCACAAGTCATTGCTAACACTACTTTTAAGATTCCTCACTTTGTTTCGGAATGACACCTTTACTGTATGATTTGCTCAATTGTTATTTATGAGTCAAATCTCCTAACTCCTTATTTTAGTTAAGGGGTCAGGAGTTCTGAGATGATTAGATTATTTTTCTTCTACTAACGACCAATTACCAATGACTAATAGCCGACAGCCGATTGCTGACATCTGATAGCCAAAAGCTATAAAATTAATTTTTTCAATTCCATATTTTGACTTATATTTATATTTTATAAAAAAATAAATAGAAAAAATATGATAAATAAGCAAATACTTCAGCCCGAATCAATAATCGTAATTGGTGGCTCAAATGATGTATCGAAGCCCGGCGGCAAGGTTATTAAAAATTTATTGGACGGCAATTACAAAGGCAAAATCCTCGTTTCAAATCCCAAAGAAACAGTAATACAAGGCATTCCTTGCTCGCAGGATTTGACTTTAATTGAAAATGTGGATTTGGCAATTATAGCCATTGCATCAAAATATGTAAACCAAACAGTAGAGTTTTTAGCCCGCGAAAAAGGAACAAAAGCGTTTATTGTGCTTTCTGCCGGCTTCAGTGAAATTGGTGAAGAAGGCAAAAAAATAGAAGACGAACTCGTCCAAATTGTAAACAAATACGAAGGATGCCTGATTGGTCCTAATTGCATTGGCGTTTTAACTCCCTCGTATTGCGGAGTATTTGCTGGTCCTCTCCCAAGACTTGAGCCGACTGGATGCGATTTTGTTACCGGCTCCGGTGCTACTGCCTGTTTCATTTTAGAAAAAGCAATAGTTCTTGGAATTAGTTTCAGTTCTATTTTTTCAGTAGGAAACAGCGCCCAGATGGGAGTAGAAGACGTAATTAAATACTGGGACAAAAATTTTGACGAAAAGACAAGTTCAAACATAAAACTTATTTACATTGAAAAAGTTGATAAACCAAACGTTTTAATCAAACACTGCCGCTCTTTAATTAAAAAAGGATGCAGAATTGCAGCGATTAAAGCTGGCACAACCGAAGCCGGCTCGCGCGCAGTGAGTTCACATACGGGCGCTCTTGCCGGCTCTGACCTTGCTGTTGATGTTCTTTTCAAAAAAGCGGGAATTGTCCGCTGCTATAGTAAAGAAGAGTTGCTTTACGTTGCCGGCATTTTTACTCACAAAAGAATTAATGGTAACAACTTTGCCGTAATTACCCACGCTGGTGGACCCGGCGTAATGCTTACTGACGCTCTCTCAAAAGAAGGTATGAACGTCCCTCATATTCAGAATAAGCATAGCAAGGAACTATTAAGCCAGCTTTTCCATGGCGCCTCTGTTGCTAATCCCATTGATTTCCTTGCAACAGGAACAGCAGAACATCTCGGTTTAATCCTTGATTATGTGGATGAAAAATTCGACAACATTGATGCTTCTGTTGTAATTTTTGGCACAACCGGACTTAGTGATGTTACAGATGTATATAGTCTTTTATATGAAAAAATCCAAACCAGCAAAAAGCCAATTTTACCCTGTCTTCCTTCAGTTTACGTAGCAAGAAAAGAAATTGAGCATTTTAAATCGCTTGGTGGCATTGCATTTGAAGATGAGGTCGTGCTTGGTCAGGCAATTGCTAAAATTCAAAAAATGAATTTCTTCGATGATGACGTTCAAAAACCAAAATTCGACACTTCAATTATCACTGCTATAAAGAAAAAATTTAAGAACGGCTATTTATCCCCAGAGCAGAATTATCAGCTACTGCACTCTGCCAGTATTCCGCTTATTCAGGAAAAAACCTGCTCAAATTTAGACGAAACGCTCGAATTTATTAACGAAATTGATTTTCCCGTAGTAATGAAAGTTGTAGGTCCGATTCATAAAACTGATGTAGGTGGGGTGCGGCTCGGCATTTCAACAAAGAAAGAAGCAAAAAACGCTTTTGAGGAATTAATCAAAATTAAAGATGCAACTGGCGTTTTAATTCAAAAAATGCTGAAAAAAGGAACAGAACTTTTCATTGGGGCAAAAAAAGAAGAGAAATACGGACATATTATCCTTTGCGGGCTTGGTGGCATTTTCATTGAAGTATTCAAGGATTTTTCTGCTGCACTCGCTCCTATTACAAATACAGAAGCACTGGATATGATTCGCAATTTAAAATCATATCCACTTTTCAAAGGCGTTCGCGGGAAAAAAGGGATAAATGAAAACAAATTTGCTGAAATCATCGTTAATTTATCTCATTTACTTAAAGAAGTTCCGGAAATTGCAGAATTAGACTTAAATCCACTCATTGCAGTTGAAGATGATATAATCGTTGTTGACTCAAGAATTCGGATAGAAAAATGATAGCACATTTAAAAGGTATTTTACTTTCAAAAAGCACTACTGAAGTAGTTATTGACTGCAATGGAGTTGGTTACATCTGCTTCATTTCAGTCAATACTTCAGAAGTGTTGCCGTCTCAGGGTGAAGAATGTTCAATTCATACTTTACTTATACCCAAAGAAGATTCATTGCAACTTTTCGGATTTGCAACCGAAGAAGAAAGAGAAGCATTTAAAAAGCTCATTTCAATTTCAGGAATAGGTCCGAAAAGTGCTTTGGGCATTCTTTCTTCTGTGTCAGTCGAAAAATTGAAGGATTACATTATTTCCGGAAATCTGCTTGCATTACAAAAACTTCCCGGTATTGGAAAAAAGACTGCAGAACGCTTACTGCTCGAATTGAAAGATAAAATGTTTTCCATTGGCACCACTACTACCCTGACTTCATTTGATAGCTCCAATTTGTTGAGACAGGAGGCGATTTCTGCATTAACAACACTCGGTTATTCAAGGCAGCTCGCTGAAAAGGCAGTGCGACAGGCAGCTTCAGAACTTAAAGATAAAGATTTAACAGCAGAAAAACTCATTAAAATTGCATTAAAATTTGCAATGCAGTAGTTTAATTATTAATTATTAATTGTTAATTGTTAATTGTTATTGGGTTATTGGGTTATTTGAAACTTATAACCTAATAACCTAATAACGTTGAATTATTTCGCAAATCATACAGAAAACACGCCATTCCGAACCCCAAAATGAAGGAAGACCTTTGTTTAA
>DAIOVK010000439.1:0-3193 GCA_036759045.1 Kapaibacterium sp. (SeqCode)
GGGGTGTGTTCTTGCTTACTTTTAATATCTGAAGTAATTTCAAAGAGATAAACTAATATAAGCATAATATTTCTCTTTAATCAGAAAGTAGATTTTATATTAGGAAAAAAGAACACACCCCCTTTAATCCCCACTCAAGAGGGGAATGCTACTTGAGCTAAAAAGAAAATAGTGCATCAAATTAACTTTTTTTAAATCTTAAAATATAATTGTGTAAGGTAAGTAAATATTTAATATAAAGGGATAAAGTATGTTAGTATCATTAAAAAAATCAGCAATTTCATTATTATTATTAGTTTTTGTTTTTTCAGCAGCTTCCTGCTCGAAAAAAGCAGAAGAACCTTCGCCAGAGCCACAAAAGGAAGTAGCAAAAGAAGCAACTTCATATTTAAACGAAGAGAATTTAAAACTCATTTCAAATTCAATTGATTACATTGAATATTTCACTGCATTAAAAGAAGTAAAATTAAAGAATCCGGAACGCTTAGTTGCTACTGCAGCCCAATATGATAATACAACTTCTAAGCAAAAACAAATTATTCGCTTTGGAATGCTCTGGACTGACATTATGTTTTTGAAAATTGTTAGTTCAAAAGTTCAAATACCGGATTACACAAAAGTTTTTGAAAGATATACAAAGGAACTAAATGCAGCAGCATATTTTCAAGATGCTTTCGGAGATTATTTAAATATTTCATCATCAAAAACATTAGATGAACAGTTTTATTCAGAAATAAAAACTAAATTTAGAAAAGATATAGCAAATTTCATTAACAAAGCTAAACAAGCAGATGAAGAATTTTTAGTGTATTTTTCACTTGGAGTTGAAATTGAACTATTGTATATGACAAGTGCAATTAATCCATCAATGATTTCAGTTCCTAAAAAAGACACATCAAAAATTCACAACATACATAAATATCTCGTTGATAATACAAAGACAGCTAATGAATTATTCCAGAAGTTTTCAGAAAAGCAGGCAGAATTTCTCGTTTTGCAGGGCTATAAAGATTATGCATTGAAATTAAAGCCGGTTTTTGAAAAACGTATGACATTATTTGGAACAAAAGACCATTCAGTAAATAATATAGAATTTGAAGCTATTTTAAGTATTTTGAATGAAGTTAGAAATGATATTTTAAAATAGAGAATTTTTTAATTAATAAAATAGTATTATGAAAAATATTAGTAAAAGTTGGTTAACATCTATCTTTCTGGGGATTGTAATTGTGTTTCTTTCTATCTCTTGTAGCAAACAGGAACAGGAGCCAAAAAAAGATATTGTTCAGCAGTTTGATACACTATTAAACAATGAGCATATCAGGTATTTAGAAAATACTATTGATTTTATGGAATATTTTACTTATTTAAAAAAAATTGAAGTTCCATATAAAGATTTAGTTGCTAAGCCAGAGCAGTATGAAAAATCCACTGACAGACGCAATAAAGTAATTAGATTTGGTATGCTCTGCTCTGATATTGCATATATGAAAATTGTTGGGGGCTTAACCCAAACCCCAGAATACGACAAACTCTTTGAAAGATATATCAAAGATTTGAATTTGTCAGCAATAATGAAAAATTCTTTTGAAGAATATAAAAGTATTGTACAGAAAAAAGGATTATCCGAAGAATTATTCGAAGATTTAAGAAAAAAATTGCGTTTGGATAGAGTCGCTTTTGTAAATGAAGCAAAGAAATTGGACGACGTGTTTTTGATTTACTTTACCATCGGTAATGTCATTGAACAATTTTACCTTTTGGAATCTTTAAAAAATGATAGTCAATCCAAAGAGAAAATCAAAAAAATCAATGAATATATTAAAGCAAACGGAGCACCTGTTCCTAATTTGTTTAATGATATATGGAACAGCCAGTTTAAAGATGCATCGCATCAAATTTGTCACGAATACGTCTTAAAACTCAAGCCAGTTTATCAGATTATGTTAAATAAAATTATGGACAAAACAGATTATACCGATGAAGAGCTTCTTTTCATTAGTAAAAAAACATCAGAATTAAGAAGTGAATTTTTAAAATAAAAAAACAATTTTTTTTTATTACTAAATATTATTTATCTTTGCAATTGTTGTAATTATTATGTAAGGAATTATTATGGGAGCAAAATTAACACAGTTTTATGAAGAAGCCAAGAAAATTGGTGGAATCAAAGCTCAAATGCGTATGGCAGTTTTAACAAAAATGCCCAGTTCACAAGCGTCCACTGCACCTGATTCTCAGGAGAATATCAATTTATTCCAGAATGCTTTAAATGAAATTAAAAAAGATAATTAGGAGAATATTATGAGTAGAATCTTAAAACAAGAATTTTTAATCGAAAGATTTTTTGATGCAAGAAATAAACGTCATTATTTAAATGGCGAACTGAGTGTACTCCACTGTCACCATTATGCTGCACTTTATTCCCAACTTGCTCTTGATGCTGGTGAAACTAAGCTATTAAGTGAAGTAGCAGAAGAAACATTTTTTAATGTGATGACTGAATATTTCAAAAAGTATCAAGTTGCTAAATTGGAAGACAGAATTACAATCGCTTCCCAGTATTACGCAGCAATTGGGTTGGGGCAGCTAATTGTCAAATCTGCAGGAATAGATTCCGGAGATGTTGAATTACCGGTTTCTCATCTTGATGCCGGCTGGAGAAGAAAATGGGGTAATTACGACAAGCCGGTAAATTATATTACAGCCGGATTTATTTGTGCGATGTTTTCTGCTGTTTTCGATAAACCAACAAACTATTATAATGCTATTGAAACAAAAAGCATAGTAATGGGAGAAAAAGTTTCATTTTTTAAAATTAATCACTTATAGGAGCGAAGATTATGGCTATAGATAGAAAAAAAATCATTGATGAAATGTCTAAAGTTAGTGTTGAAAGCAACGAAGAAGGCATTATTGAAGGTTTTAATGTAATGGTAAATCAACTTCCAGCTGCTTTTTGGAATTCTTTTGCTGAACGGTTATCAAGAAAAGCAACTCCTGAAATGATGGAAGCTACTGAATTTTTACTTGTAAATGCAGCTCAGGAATGTGGATACCATACAGGATACGGCATTATTACTTCGGAAGAATGGAATAAAATTGTAGGTCCAATGATTGAGAAAGTTCCTGAAGATATTTTATACGGTGCTTATGCTGTTTTCTCTGCATGGGGCTGGGCTAACGCTGAGGT
>DAIOVK010000440.1:0-3185 GCA_036759045.1 Kapaibacterium sp. (SeqCode)
TTGTTTTGCACTACTACTCTATATTTACTTCATTTTGTCAACTAGGAAAGTTGAGATATTATCTTACTATATCATTATAAATTACAAAAACCATAAGAAGAATTAACAGCGAAAAGCCGACTTGCTGAAAAACAATTTTGACTTTAAGTGGAATTTCTCGTCTGAATATACCTTCGATTATTATAAATACAAGATGCCCGCCATCAAGAGCAGGGAATGGTAAAATATTGATTATAGCAAGAGTAATTGAAAGCAGCGACATAAAGTGAAGGAAATAAACCAATCCCATTTTTGCCTGGTCGGAAGCAGTTTGTGCAATTTTGATTGGTCCGCCGAGTGCCTGCTTAACGTGTATTGTGCCAGAAATAATTTGCTCAATAGAACCGATGAAAAGCCCAACAGCAGAAATAGTTTCCTGAAAACCTTTTTCTGTTGCTTCAAAAATATTAAAATCTTTATGAATTACTTTTCCCGTATAAACCTGACCAATTCCAATACCAATAAGTCCATCGCTATTTGGTGTAATTGTATCTGCAAAAGTTTGGTTTCCACGCTTCCATTCAAAAGCAACGGGCTTTTCCTTATGGCTGCGAAGAATACCGACCATTTGCAAATAAGACTGAATTGCTTCGCCGTTAATTGTAGAAATTGTGTCTCCTTGCTTAATGCCAGCTTTGTCTGCTGGTTTTAGAGATTCAACAGCACCGATTAAGACAGCAGATTGTGCAGGAAAAAGTCCCAATGCTTTTTCTCCGGCAATAGTTTTAATTAAAGAAGAAGCGTCAATTGTTAAATTTATTTTTGTACTGTCTCGTTCGATTAAAACGCTTTTATCTTTGCCAAAATCTTTTAGTGAAATTCCGTAAACGAAATCGTCCCAAGTACTAACGGCTTCACCATTTATTGAAATAACTTTATCATTATTTTTGAAACCGGCTTTTTCGGCAAATGAACTTTTTTCAACGTAACCAATAGTAGTCGTTGCTTTTAAAGCTTCACCTTCGCTCATTTTTATTCCGGAGAAAATAGCGATTGTAAGCAAGGCATTCATAATAACGCCGGCAGAAATCACAAATGCTTTTTGGAACATATTTTTAGTTCGAAATTCCCATGGCTGTGGCTCCTGATTTGCAAATTCTGTATCCAAACTTTCGTCGACCATACCGGCAATTTTCACGTAACCGCCTATTGGAAAAGCTGATAAGCGATAATCTGTGTGTCCATCACCTTCCCAATCTTTTGGAAGACGTCCAAAAGTAAAACCGGTGATTTTATTCCAACCAAATAGCCGATAGCCCATTCCTATTGCAAATATATCGACACGGATTTTCATCATTCGGGCTGCAATAAAATGTCCGAACTCGTGAACTACAATCAATATTCCAATTACTATAATAAAATAAAATAAGCTGCTTAAGAATTCCATTTTTTTCTCAATTTAATTAATCAATTTTTCTGTGAATTTTCTTGTTTCTAAATCTGTTTTAATTACATCATCTAAAGACGGATTTGGTATAATATTAATTTTATTTAAAGCGATTTCAATGAATTTTGCAATGTCTAAAAACTGAATTTTATTTTGAAGAAAAAAGTGAACTGCAATTTCATTGGCTGCGTTGATTATTGTGCAGGCATTCCCTCCAGTATTCATTGCTTCATAAGCAAGAGCGAGACAACGGAATTTTTTTAAATCCGGTTTGAAAAATTCTAATTTTGAAATTTCTGTTAAATCTAAACGTTGAAAATCAAATTCGTATCTTTTAGGGAAGTTCAGGGCATAAGAAATTGGAATACGCATATCAGGATTTCCGAGCTGTGCTTTCAAAGAACCATCTACGAATTGCACAAGTGAATGAATGATACTTTGGGGATGAATAAGAACGTCTATTTTTTCTGGTTCCAAATCGAAAAGCCACTTAGCTTCAATAATTTCAAATCCCTTATTCATCATTGTAGCTGAATCTATTGTGATTTTGCTGCCCATTGTCCATCTTGGGTGCCGAAGTGCGTTTGCAAGTGATAAATTCTCATTGCTTTCAAAAGAAGTATTTAAAAAAGGACCGCCAGATGCAGTTAAAATAATTTTTTCTACGTAGCTTTTTTCCTCGCCTACAAGACACTGCAAAATTGCATTATGCTCGCTATCAACTGCGATTATTTTGCAATCATTCTTTTTCGCTTTCGGAATGACTATTGAGCCGGCGCTAACAAGCGTTTCCTTATTGGCTAGGCAAATCGTTTTGCAATGCTCAATAGCTGACAAAGTAGGTAAAACACCACTGAATCCAACCAGAGCGACAAGCACAATATCATTTTTTTCGTAAGAAGCAGCTTCAATTAGACCTTTTTCACCATATAAGAATTTGCAGTCAGTATCAACAAGCCCTTTGATTGCAGCAATATCTGTTTCGTTTTTTACTACAACTCCGATTGGCTTGAATTTCTGAATTTGTTTTGCAAGTAATTTTATGTTGTTATGGGCAGAAAGGAACCCTACCTGAAAAGCATTTCCCATTTGCTCAATTACCTGAAGTGCCTGAGTTCCTATAGAACCAGTTGAACCAAGTATCGTTATTATTCTTTTGTTGTCCATAAGTTTTATTGACTTTCAGCAGTCAGCTATCAGTAGTCAGCAGTCAGCTATCAGCTGTCAGCTATCGGCTATCAGATTTAAACTGTTACCTATTAGCTGATACCCGATTGACGAAAACTGATTGACGACAGCTGTTAGCTAACAGCTGAAAGCCGTTTCAAATTATATAATTTATTAAATAATATTTCATTTATGAAAATAAAAAATTATTTTTTACAAAATTAACGCTTAATTATATCATTTTTTAATTATAATTCAAATTTTTTAGAAAAGTAAATTTCGGAATTAGTATCATTATAACGAAAACAAAGTAGTCAGGAGATTTGCTTCGGAAAGTATAATTTCGTGTATTATTGCAAAAGTTGTCGTTCTGAGGCGAATATAAACGAAGACGTTTACTTTTGAGAAAATGAACTTTTTAGTCATCGGACATCTGGCAGATGTCCGATGACTTTAGTCAACATATAAAATCAATATAATTATATATCATACATATAGTTACGTGCTAATAAAGCAAAAGTGGTTCATTAGGAGAACAGCGAAGAATCTCAATTTTAACGAATAACCTTCCGAAGGTTGAGAAACCTTCGGA
>DAIOVK010000441.1:0-3185 GCA_036759045.1 Kapaibacterium sp. (SeqCode)
TCTTTTATTGCTATTGCTCTCTTACTTGAAGATGGCAAACCTTTATGAATAGCAGTCCAATTTAATCCATTATTTGTAGAATAAAATACTCCTCCCCCCTCTGAACATAAATAAATTTTGTTTTCATATTTTACAATACATACATAGCCAAAATTTGAAGATAGTGAATCAATTAATACCCAATTATCACCTTTATTAGTTGATTTATAAAGGCCTGCAGAAGTGCCAGCAAAAACAATATCATCATAAGCTAACAAAGATTTAATAACTCCACCATAAGGACCATTGCAGCGTTCCCATTGTGCTGTCAGAGTATTTAATAAAATACATAATATGAATAATATTAAATAAATTGTTTTCATAGTTTACACCTAAATAATCTAAATGAATATGCAGTAATTACTAAAACTAATATCTTTTCAATGCAATTAATAACAATTATCATAACAAGGATTTTCTGTACCGTAACCTTTAGGGCACTCATATATTTCTCCTTCAGGCGATATTGCAGGGTCCCAATATCTTGTTATATAATGTTTAATTATTGGATTTCCGTCTTCATCACAAATAATATTTTTTTCGTCATCATAAACGTAATCCCAACATATAACTACGCGTGCTGTATCGCAATCTCTTGGTTTTTTTTCAGGACATGGGTCGTCTTTATGATGGCCTCCATAATACCCTGCAAGGTAACAAGCTGGCGTATTAATAAACCAAAAAAAGAAATCAGAAGGGCATTGTGGAATACTTTCTTCGGTCCAAACATTCGTTGTTAGTTCCTTTACAATTCTATACATCATTGAATCTCTTAGTTCTTTCCTTATATTTCTCCATATACTTCCCCATTGACGGTCGTCGTATCCATAATACTGACATGGTTCTTCAGTTATATATTGGTCTGTTATAGTTATTAAATAACTTAAAGTCATTGGGTCATAATAATAACAATACTCATAAGTCCAATCACAATATAAAAAAATATTAGCAAAAACTGGTCCAGTCCACCCTTCCGGACATTGCCCTTTAACATTCATATTAGCCATAAACATTATAGCTAATGCTGCGAAAATTAACGTTGCTTTTTTCATAAAAACCTCGTAAATTAGTATATAAATTAATGTATTAATTTGCCCCTGCTTTTTAATGCTTGAAACCAAAAAGGCGGGGGATTTTTTCTTTCTATATCCTAAAAAAATATTCCTTTTTCATTTCTATATTTTTTCTCATTTTTTTCTTGATTATTTCAACAATTGCAATATAAAAATAAAAAAAATGAATTATGCAAGAAAAAAATTTATTTTTTAATTTTTTTTTCTTCCAGTCATACGAGCAACAAATTGATAGCATAACAAATACTATCTTAAAGTCAGTTTTCTTCAGTCTATTTAATTTGCAAACAGAAAAACTTCTGGCTGCAAGGTAAACTAATTGCTGACAGCAGATAGCAACAGCTCTCATCTTTATCTCTCTTAATAAGTGCAATGAATAAAGTGATTCAATAATAAGAAAAATTATTATAATTATTTTGTTTGATATTAAATTTTTCTTAATTTGCATAAGTTTAAGTGTATAAAATAAAAAGAGAATGGGACACTTAAAATGTTTCAATTAATATTATAAAATTGGAGAAAAGTTATGTCAAGTGGATTCAATCCATTTCAGATGGCACAGCAGCAATTTGATGCTATAGCAGAAAAATTGGGATTAGACCAAGCAACAAAGGATTTACTTCGTAATCCCATGAGAGAATATCATTTCACTATTCCAGTCCGTATGGATGATGGAAGTTATAAAGTATTTCGCGGTTTTCGCGTACAACACAACGACGCCCGTGGTCCTTGCAAAGGTGGAATACGTTTCCATCCACACGAAACTATTGATACAGTTCGCGCCCTTGCAACCTGGATGACCTGGAAAACATCAGTCGTTGATATTCCACTCGGTGGTGGAAAAGGTGGCGTAATTTGCGACCCACACAATTTATCAGCACGTGAGCAAGAAGCAATCTGCAGAGGTTGGGTACGTCAGTTAGCAAAAAATGTCGGTCCTCTTCAAGATGTTCCTGCACCAGACGTTATGACTACCGGTCAGCATATGATTTGGATGCTTGATGAATTAGAAAAAATCACTGGAACAAAAGTCCCCGGTTTCATTACCGGTAAACCACTCGGAAGCGGCGGCTCACTCGGTAGAACTGAAGCAACCGGTTACGGTGTTATCTATTGCGTCCGTGAAGCTTTAAAAGAATTAAATATCGACATTACAAAAACTACTGCTGCTTTCCAGGGCTTTGGTAATGTTAGCCAATATGCTATCGACCTTTATACTCAATACGGTGGCAAAGCTGTTGCAGTTTCTTGCTGGGATAATACCGATAAAGCATCATATACTTTCGTAAGAAAATCTGGTATTGATTTCAAAGAATTAAAGGAAATGACAAACAAATTTGGTGAAATTGATAAAGTTAAAGCAAAAGAAGCTGGCTTTGAAATTCTTCCCGGCGAAGCTTGGATTGAACAGGAAGTAGATATTTTAGTTCCTGCTGCTTTAGAAAATCAAGTTAATGCTGAAACCGCACCAAAAATTAAATCAACTGTAAAACTTATTGCAGAGGGCGCAAACGGTCCAACTACACCAGAAGCCGATGAAATTATCAAAGCAAAGAACATTTGGGTTGTTCCAGACTTCTTAGCAAACGCTGGTGGTGTAACATGCTCTTACTTCGAACAAGTTCAATGCAATATGAACTACTTCTGGGAAAAAGAAGAAGTTCTTTCTAAATTAGATGCTAAAATGACACATGCTTACAAAGCTGTCTCTGAATTAGCCCGCAGCAAAAAAATCTATATGCGCGACGCCGCTTATCTGATTTCTATACAAAGAGTTGCCGAAGCTTCAAAAATGCGCGGCTGGGTCTAATTCTTAAATTAGATATTTATTAAAAAATGCCATACCTTAAAGATATGGCATTTTTTTTATTTTATTTCAAATTCGTAGATTCAGAACTCTTGGTCACATAACGAAAATTAAGGAGTTATACCATATAGCTAACTAATAGTGTAAAATCATAATGTCATTCCGAACCCCCAATAAAGTAAGACCTTTATTTTAATAGAAATGACATAATTTTACCCTGTCATTCCGTAACGAAGTGAGGAATCTCACAAGTCATTGCTAACATA